>JAMOVZ010000414.1 GCA_027061865.1 Desulfobacterales bacterium | reverse complement strand
CCCCCTCGAGACCGCGTCCAAAATCATCCACATAACCGATGATCTGATCAAAGAGCCCCTTGTAGGGCTTAATGCGCAGTGCACCCCTTTCAGGGTCTTCCTTTGACATGCAGAGAATCGTCCCTGTGCGGTCCACAATGGGACGCCGCTGCAATAATCTTTTGACTGCCGGTGATTTATCGGAAAAAGAAACGCCAGGGGCAAGAGCTGGGCTGTCCAAATGTTGTTGTTCAGACACCCTCTCCCCGAAACAGCCTGACAAGCACAGACTGACTGTCAAAAGGGCCACGGCCATGCAAAAGGCCGCAAGCCCCCTTTTGTACTCCCTATCCTCAATTTTACTTGTCCCGCCCCTGACAAACTGTTTTTTCATAGACTACTCCGGCAAAGTGACGATCTGATCCTGAGCAGGCGGTCTCAACCCCAACCGCTTACCAAGCTTTGCCAGAGTGGGTTTAGAAGCCATCTTGGTCAGTTGTGCCTTAAGTTGGCTATTTTCATTTTCAACACTTGCATAGCGTTGTTCCAGCTGGCTTATATCTGAGGCAACACTTTTTACCTTATAGGATGTAAAGAGTGACAGCCCCAAAAACAGCGCAAGTATCAAAAATGTCATCACACCTTTGAGTGAAGATTGAAACACTCCCAAATTTGGGCGAAACGCGGGGCCCCGTCTGGGTACCCTTGCGCCATAACTCCGTTTCTGAGGCATGCGAATTGTTGCTGATTTGATTGTCATTTTGTCACCTCCATCTCCTGGGCCTTCTTTTCAGCTACTCTTAACTTTGCGCTTCTAGACCGAGGGTTATTCATAACCTCGGCCTCAGTTGGCCTAAGAGGTTTCTTAGTAAGAATCCGTAACTGATTGCTTGACTTGAAAAAGCGCTTCACTATTCTGTCTTCCAAGGAATGAAAACTTATTACGCAGACTCTACCCCCTGGTCTTAAAATCTTTGTGGCAATTTCCAAGGCTTGGGTAAGATTTTCAAATTCCCTGTTTATGGCTATCCTGATAGCCTGAAATGTCTTCGTGGCAGGATGTATCTTTCTTGGGTGAAACCTTCGGGGTATGGCTTCCTTTACGATAGTTGCCAGTTCCAGGGTGGAAAAAATGGGCCTCTCCTTGCGCCTTGCCACAATGGCGGCTGCAATTTTCTTGGCCCAACTCTCCTCGCCGTAGAGCTGGATGAGCTCAGCGAGTCTTTCTTCTGGCAACTTGTTCACCATGTCGGAAGCCATGACCGTTGTGGTCCTATCCATCCTCATGTCCAGGGGCTCATCTCTCATGAAGCTGAAGCCCCTTCCACTTTCATCTAGCTGAAAGGACGAAAGCCCAAGATCCATTATTATTCCGTCAACTGCATCCACACCTTCTTCTGACAACACCAGTTCCATATTTTTGAAATTGGAGTGGTAAAAGGAAATCTTGTCCTCAAAGGGAGCCAACCTCTCCTTGGCAAGCTCCAGGGCCTCTTCATCCCAATCAAGGGCGATAACCCGCTCTATCTCTGGATGCTGTTCCAACAGGGCCTTGGTATGGC
>JAMOVZ010000413.1 GCA_027061865.1 Desulfobacterales bacterium | reverse complement strand
CAAAAGGAAAGGGGTTTGTCAAACAGCCATGGCTCCACAAACCGAATGTCAAACTCACTGCTTTTTCCACTGAGCCGGGCTGAGGCGCTAAGCCTTTGTCCGTAGCCAAAAAGGTTGTTCTGTGCTATCCTGAACATCACCATGGCTTTCTCTACTGAACTATAGCCTGCACCCAAGCTGAAAGATCCTGTGGGCCTTTCTTTTACCTTTATGTCCAGCACCATATTTTCATCTGCACTGCCCTTCCTGGTGTGTACCTCCAAGTCCTCAAAATATCCCAGCCTGTAAAGGTTTGCCGTGCTTTTGCGCAGTTTCGTGGCGCTGAAATAATCGCCTTCAGCAACTTTTAAGGCCCTTCTAATGACCTTATCACGGGTCACGGTGTTGCCCTCGATATTGATCCTCTCAAACTTGACCTTGGGACCATGGGAAATCTTGAAAGTGATATCAACCCTTCTTTCCTTGTCATGCTCTTGGGTCTCAGTCCTCACTTCAGCGTAGGCATATCCTTCGTCTGCATAGAGATCACGCAGGGCAAGAATATCTTTTCTCACTGTCTCGCGGTTAAAGTACTCGCCCTCAGTGACCTTCAAAGTCTCAAGCAACTCGGCCTCAGAACGAATCAATTCCCCTGTAAGCCTTACCTTTCCTACCCGATATCGCTCGCCTTCCGAGATCTCTATGATTATGTGGAGGCCGTCGCCTTCCTTGTAAATTATCTGTGGCTCCCCAACCTTGGCCTTTATAAAACCATGGCTGTGATAGTAGGCGGCAATCTTTTGGAGGTCGAATTCCAGCTTTTTCTTGTCCAGATAACCGGAACCCGTAATCCAAGAGAATATGCCCTTTTCACGGGTTTCCATCAGGTCCTTAAGTTCGTCGTCATCGAAAAATTCATTACCCACAAACTCAATGTTGGCTATGTGGACCTTTTCGTGCTCTTTGATGAGGTAGGTGAGGCTCACCTCATTTTGCGGCAAAGGTTCTACTTTGTAGTCAATCTCTACATTATAATAACCTTTTTGCCTGTAAAACTCCCTCAGCCGCTCGACACTTTCCTTGATCTCTTTGCGGCTTAGGATGGAGTAGAGGCGGATACCAACCTCTTTTCGTAGTTCATCGTCCTCCACCTCCTTGTTTCCGCTGAACCGTATTCTTCCAATGGAAGGCTTTTCCTTTACCCTGAAAGTGACTATCTTGCCCCTCGGGCCGTCTTCGGTCTCTATTTGCACGTCCTTGAAGTAGCCCAGTTTATAGATATTACGGAGATCCTGGTCTAGCTGGCCAAAATCAAGGGGTTGTCCGGGCTTGGTCTTTATCACGGCCAAGATTGCGTCTGTGCCTATCCTCTGGTTGCCGACCACCCTTATCATGTCCACCTGCAAAAGCCCTATTATTTGGGAGTGGATACCGGCCGCAGCCCTTTCCATTGCCTCTTTCAGCTCCGCCATGCTATCTGCGGTCTCATAGACTACGATCATGGGCCTCTTCCCATCGCTATCCACCACCTTGACATCAAGACTTACCTTCCGGCCGATTTGGGTGATACTTCCTTTGGCTATCCAACGGGCTCCTAATTGTCTTCCTATTTCAACGAGTTGAGCAGAGCTAAGAGTAGGCGCAAAGGCCTTGGGATGTTTATTCAAGATTTCCATTGGAATGGGAAGATATCCCTTGCTCGCCAGAGCCTCCATAAGCATTTTTTGGGCCTCTGTGGGAAGCTTGGCAGGGGGGCCCGGCCTGTGAACTGTAAATGGAAGCACCGCTACGCTTTCCCCATTGCCTGCCCTAGTGCGTGTTGAAGGGCAACAAAGGTGCGCCAATACCAAGAAAAGCACACAACTCCAAAGAGCGGGCTTGTTGATCCACTTTCCTCTTCTAATACACATTGATATCCAACTAGACCAGCTTTCCACCTACGATCTCCACCTGCCTAGACATCTTGGAGGCGAGCTTCATGTTATGGGTTGCAACCACCAAGGCAACCTTTTCTTCCACGTTTAGTTTCACCAACAGCTCTGCAATGGCCTCTCCTGTGATCCAATCAAGGTTACCGGTGGGCTCATCTGCCAAAAGTAGCCTTGGCCTCATTACCAAGGCCCTGGCTATGGCCACTCTTTGCTGCTCACCCCCGGAAAGTTCCCCTGACTGATGGGTAACCCGGTGAGAGAGGCCTACTTTGTCCAGCATATCACGGGCCATGTTCCGGGCACGGGTTTTGTCAAGCCTGTTTATTAATGCTGGCATCATGACATTTTCAAGGGCGCTCAACTCGGGAAGCAGGTGATGAAACTGAAACACAAAGCCTATGTTTTCATTCCTGAACCTGCACAGCTCCTCTTCTTTCATGGCATAGAGGTCTTGGCCCATAAATTCCACCCTGCCCTTATTGGGAGGATCAAGGCTGCCCATGATGTTTAAAAGCGTGGTCTTGCCCACTCCCGAAACCCCTACCACTGCCACGCTTTCGCCTTCCGTCACTTCCATGTCTAGTCCCTTCAAGACCTCAATAGATTTGCCGTCATGGTCATATGATTTGTAAACACCTTTCAACACAAGCAACAGGTCTTTGTCTTTTTGCCTGTTACCGCCTGCTATACCCTTATTCATATCTTAGGGCCTCCACAGGGTTGACCTTTGAGGCTCGAAAGGATGGGTAAATGGTGGCAAGAAGCGAGATGAGCACTGCTGCCACTGCCACAAACACCACGTCGGCCCACTGGACCTGCACAGGGAGGGTGGAAATATAATAAACATCAGCAGGCAAACTGATGAATTTATACTTGGCAAGGAGATGGCAGATCAGGAGGCCCGAGGCCAGTCCTGCCACTGTCCCCAAGATCCCCACCACTACCCCTTGAATCATGAATATGGCCATCACACTTTTGGCCTTGGCTCCCATGGCCCTGAGTATGGCGACCTCTTTCCTTTTCTCCATCACCGCCATGACGAGTGTGTTTATTATGTTAAGCGCTCCCACCAGCACTATCATAGTCAGGATCACAAACATGGTGATTTTCTCGAGTTTGAGTGCGGCAAAGAGGTTGCGGTTCATCCGCATCCAATCCTTGGTCCAAAAAGGATATCCAAGGGCCTTTTGAATGGATTCCCCAAGCTTGTCGGCAGAGTAAACATCAGCCACCCTTACCTCCACACCCGTCACCTTGTCCCCCATGCCCAGAAGCCTTTGGGCCTCTTTGAGGTCAACCCAAACCATGGATGCGTCATATTCATACATGCCTGAATCAAAAAGCCCCACCACCTTAAATTGTCTGGATTCAGGCGCCCGCCCCAGAGGCGTCACCTTTCCTTCGGGCGCAACCACAGTTAGAGTAAGCCCTGGATGGACACCCAACTGTCTTGCCAATTCACGCCCCACTATGATGGTTGGATAGCCATCCGATTTACTCGCCAGGGAAGAAAGGGAGCCAGACTTTATCATGGGCCCCAGGTATTTCAGTTGATCTTGATCTG
>JAMOVZ010000412.1 GCA_027061865.1 Desulfobacterales bacterium | reverse complement strand
CACTGCACCAGAGACATTCCCGGCATGGTTTAGCATGACCTGGGCGTAGATAAAGGGGGAGGCGGCCAGAACGCCTTCCATCTTTTTCACCCTTGAGCTTATCTCTCGGTAATTTTCAAAGGGTCCGCCATAACTCAAGATAAGTACATGAGCATTTACCCCAAGGATTTTTGACATCAGGTCAGCCCTATAACCATTCATAACAGAGAGCACCACCACCAGGGACATCACCCCCACCATCACACCGAGAATAGAGATTACAGTGATAACCGAGATAAACGCCTGTTTGCGTTTGGCCCTCAGGTATCTAAGCCCCAAAAATATCTCATAATACATGGTTAAAGGGCTGCCTTTCCGATTCAATTCTTCCGGGGCCGCATGTGAGGAAATAGGATCACGTCCCTGATAGAGGGGGAGTCGGTCAATAACATCACCACCCTGTCAATTCCAATCCCCTCTCCTGCTGTGGGCGGCATGCCATGCTCCAAGGCCACGATATAGTCCTCGTCCATAAACTGGGCCTCTTCGTCCCCTGCCTCCCTCATGGCCACCTGCTGTTCAAAACGTTTCCTTTGGTCGTCTGGATCATTTAACTCGTTAAAACCATTGGCAATTTCTCTTCCACCAATGAATAGCTCAAAGCGCTCTGCTATGGTGGGATCCTTTTCGCTCCGCCGAGAGAGGGGAGATACTTCAATTGGGTAGTCAACTACAAAATGAGGTTGAATAAGCTTGGGTTCCACAAGGTGATCAAATATCTTTGTAAGAATCTTGCCACGGCTGTCTTTGCTATCTACCTTAACCCCTATTGACTCTGCATACTCGGCCGCCTCTTGTCGGTCTTCCAAGGCCTTCTGGCTAACTCCTCCCAGCTCTTTGAGGGCCCCAAAAAATGAGAGCCGTGGCCACGGCCCCTTGAAATCAATGACATTGCCCTGGTATTCGATCTCACTTTTTCCGAATACCTGTTGGACCACATGGAGAAAAAGCTCCTCAGTTAGGACCATCAGATCTTCATAGGTTGCATAGGCAACATAAAACTCCAGCATGGTAAATTCGGGGTTGTGCTTAACGGAGATGCCCTCATTTCGGAAATTGCGGTTCAGCTCAAACACCTTCTCAAAGCCTCCCACTATGAGGCGCTTCAGGTATAGCTCTGGCGCAACCCTCAGGTATAACTCCATTCCCAAGGCATTATGGTATGTCTTGAAAGGTCTTGCTGTGGCCCCGCCAGGGATAGGCTGCATCATTGGAGTTTCTACTTCCATGAAGCCCCTGGACAAGAAAAAGCTTCTAAATTCCTGGACTATCTTGCTTCGGGTTTTGAAGACCTCTCTTACTGGATCGTTCACAATGAGATCCAGGTAGCGCTGCCTGTAACGGGTCTCCACATCGGTGAGGCCGTGCCACTTCTCAGGCAAAGGCCTCAGGCTTTTGGCCAATAGCTCTACCTGATCCGCCAGCACTGTGAGCTCCCCTGTTTTAGTCCTAAAAAGGTGGCCCTTTACACCGATGATATCCCCCAGCTCCATAAGCTTAAAGTTCTTATACTTCTCCTCCCCCAGCTTGTCCTTTCTGACATAAACCTGGATCTTGCCCGTCTCATCCTTGAGGTGAAGGAAACATGCCTTTCCGAAATTCCTCAGCGCCATTATACGGCCTGCAACAGAACAAGGTATCTGTTTGGCCTCTAACTCCTCCTCACTTAGTTGCCCATAGGCAGAAAAGATCTTTTCAACCGAGGTTTGGGGCCGAAAGCCTGTGGGATAAATGGGCACTCCCCTCTCCAGAAGCCTTTTTGCCTTTTGGCGCCTCTCTTCAATCAAATTGGATCTTTTTTCCATACCAAAACTCTCTCCTGCAGCCGGTTTCCCTCAGGAAAACATTGAATCAGCTTGATCGATTATACGAAAAGACTGGATAGAGCTGCTTGAAGCTTGCACAAATTAAACGAAATTTTGTAGTCTAATTACTTTACGGAGTCAAGGCAAAAGCCCTGGAAGATACCCACGTTTCCAAATCCTTTTGCAAAAAAACCTACAAGCTGCTATAGGTTATCGGATGAGCAAGGTCCGGCAGGGGAGGTAATTCTATGGCAAAGCTCTTATGGAAGCCCAGTGAAGAGAGGGTTAAAAATTCAAACATGTTCAAATTCTTGACCCTGATTAATGAAAAGTACTCAAAGGATTTCAATGAGTACGAGGAGCTATATCAGTGGTCAATAGAAAATATCCCTGATTTCTGGGCCGAGATGTGGAATTTTGCCCAAATCATGGCCTCTGAACCTTATCAGGTGGTAGTGGATGATCTCACCAAGATGCCAGGGGCCCGATGGTTCATAGGTGCCAAACTCAATTTCGCCCAACACCTGCTACGCTACCGCGACGACCAGGTGGCCCTCATCTTCAAGGGCGAAGCCATGGAGGAATCCAGAAAGGTCACTTACAAGGAGCTATATGATGAGGTGGCCCGGGTGGCCAAGGCGCTGCGGGACATGGGGGTGAAACCAGGCGACAGGGTTGTAGGCTTTATGCCAAACATGCCTGAGACCACGGTGGCCATGTTGGCTGCCACCAGCATAGGTGCCATATGGTCGTCTTGCTCTCCTGATTTTGGAATCAAAGGGGTGCTCGACCGCTTT
>JAMOVZ010000411.1 GCA_027061865.1 Desulfobacterales bacterium | reverse complement strand
GAGGCAGGGGTACCTTCAGCATGGAGTTTTCCCACTACGAGGAGGTGCCTGCTCAACTTGCTGAAAAGGTGATAGCGGCTGCCAAAGAAGAGTCTTAAGGAGGGCTTTGTGAGGCAGGGCTTTAGGGCAGGAGCACTGACCATTAGCGACAAGGGCGCGGCAGGCCAAAGGGAGGACCAAAGCGGCCAAGTTGTCAAAACCCTGCTTATAGAGGCGGGCCTTGAGGTAGTGAAGACCTCAGTGGTCCCTGATGAGCAGGATCAAATCCAGCAACTCCTGGTTTCATGGTGTGACAAAGAAAACCTTAATTTAATCGTGACCACTGGGGGGACAGGCCTTACTCCCAGGGATGTGACCCCGCAAGCCACCAAGGCGGTGATCGACTACGAGGTCCCTGGTATTGCCGAGGCCATGAGGTCAGAGAGCCTGAAGATAACCCCGCACGCCATGCTTTCAAGGGCCGTGGCAGGGGTGAGGGGCCGCACCTTAATAATCAATCTCCCTGGCAGCCCCCGGGCAGCAAGGGAAAACTTGACGGTGGTAATCCCTGCCCTTGAGCATGCTCTGGCAAAGCTTGCTGGCGACCCAACAGATTGTGCCGCATAATATTCCGTTCCAACCCTCCCATAATTCGCTTTTCCTGCCCCCCGCTTCTCCCCCCTCTTTTTTCTAAGGGTGGGAGGATGGGGGCATAAACGGAGGCCGGATGAAGGGCTTTTTTAACAAATACTTGGTAATCGATTTGACGGCCAGGACCTCTGAGACGGTTCCTTTGGAAGATTCCTTGCTCAAGCACTATCTGGGTGGAAAGGGGCTGGCCACAAAACTGCTCTTGGAGCACAATCCCAAGGGCGTTGATCCCCTTTCCCCGGAAAATTGCCTCATATTTGCAGCCGGGCCGGTATCAGGGACTGCTATTTGGGGCTCGTGCCGTTACGGGGTGTTCACCAAGTCTCCTCAGACCGGGTTTTATTCCGAGTCTTACTCGGGCGGGACTGTGGGTGACTACATTACAAGGACTGGGTATGATGCGATCCTGTTCAAGGGACAATCAAGAGAGCCTGTCTGGGTTGAGATAGGGGATGAAGGAGTGAAGCTTCATCCTGCCAGTGAACTTTGGGGCCTTGATACCTATACCACTGAAGACAGGGTCAAGGAGGGTATCAGTAGCGCCTATCCATCCAGGCCCAAAAGCGGAGCCGTTGTAATAGGGCCTGCAGGTGAAAACCTGGTTTCGTTTTCCTGTATTGAGAACGACAAGTGGCGATCAGCAGGAAGGACTGGGGTGGGCGCAGTAATGGGAAGCAAGAGGCTCAAGGCCATAGCCTTTTGGGGAAGGCAAAAAAGGGAGGTGGCTCATAGCGGTATCATCAAGGAGTTTGCGCACGAAACAGCCGAGCGGGGAAGGAGGGACCCCGGTGTCAAGGCATACAACACCATGGGCACCCCCATGCTGGTAAAAATAATGAATCAAGTTGGTGGATTCCCTACCAGGTATTGGCATAAGGGCTCATTTGAAAGGTGGGAGAAGATAAGTGCTGAAGCCCTTCACCAGAGGTGCGATGTGAGACCTCATGCCTGCCTCAAGTGCTTCATTGCTTGCGGGAGGTTGAGCACTGTAAAGCAGGGAAGGCATAAGGGCTTGAAAATAGAGGGGCCAGAATATGAAACCATCTATGCCTTTGGGGGGCTGTGCGAGGTAGATCAGATAGAAGAGATCATGTACCTCAATGACATATGCGACCGGCTAGGAATGGATACCATCTCTGCCGGCAATTTGGCCGCATTTGCCATAGAGGCAGCAAAGAAGGGGAAGATTTCAGACAGACTAGAGTATGGGGACGTGGATGGGATTGCTCGTTTGCTGGAACATATCGCCTATAGGCGTGGAATAGGGGAGGTTCTTGCCGGAGGGATCAAGCGCGCTGCAAAAGAGTGGGCCATGGAAGAGGAGGCGGTTCATGTAAAGGGCCTGGAGCCAGCCGGCTACGATCCAAGAGTGCTAAAAGGCATGGGCCTCGCCTACGGGACAGCTGACAGGGGAGCTTGCCACCTGCGAGCCACCTTTTACAAGCCGGAGCTTTCAGGTCTGATTGATCCAGAGCAGATAAGAGGGAAGGCCCAAGTGTTTGTGGAGTGGGAAGACAGGCTCACCATTTTCGATAGCCTGATTCTCTGCCGGTTTTTCAGGGACATGTATCAGTGGGGGGAGTTGGCCACTATATTAAAAGGGACAGTGGGGTTAGAGTTGGACAAAATCGGCATGCGGGCAATAGCAGCCAGGGTGGCCGATGCAACAAGACTATTCAATTTGCGCGAGGGCCTACGCCCTGAAGATGACCGCCTCCCCTCACGGTTCTACAAGGAGGCTATTGGTCCCGGCAAGATTATAAGTGAGCAAGACATGCAAGTCCTTCTCAAGGAATACTACGAGGCCCGGGGCTGGGATTCTCAAGGTAGAGTCCCAGGTATTTGAAAATTTGTGCATTTCGTGGCGCTTTCCATGCTTGGGAGGGCTTCACTAAGGGGCTAATTATAAAGTCAATGGTTGTCGATTCTGCTTTTATCTAGATGGTCATAAGACTAACCAATTTCGATATTGAGAAACCACCTCCCTTCTCAGTGATCCAGCGGAATCTAAGTCGGTGGAAAGCACTCAGCTAACTTTTCTCCAACAGCTTATTAATCTCGTTTACAAAGACTTCAAAGTCCCTGTATCCTTTTCTTGTCTCTTTTAAAAGCCTTTTGTCATCAATCTCCCAGTAACAATGAATCAATAGATTCCTGAACTTAAAAAAGAACAGGAGACGTCTAAGCAGCTCTATATCCATTAATTCAGCTCGCCTAGCCTTTTCCACCACCTCCAGATAAGACTCAGCGGCCTCACCTTTGAATTTTGCGAGCATGTGTTGTAGCGTATTGGACATTGCCTCTGCAATTTCCACAAGAGAGTACTTCAACGATTTCAATAGATGCCGTTTTTCTAGTAGTTCCTGGTCAGAGTAATTTGACAACAGATAGCGAATATCTTCAATATTCTCTTGGATGGTAAGACAATAGCGTTTAAGCCTTTTGGCATCTAATTCAGGCATAGGCTACTTCTATTAGCCCTCTCAACTGTCGATATTTATTCGCTACTTCTTCAACGAACTCTGCGTGTGCATCTTTTTCTCGGCATAAAAGAAGCTCCCCTTGTGTGATGATCTTTATAGCTATTGAAAGGGGGGCTTTGTTCAAACTGCGCACATCCAGCACCTCAGGCGGAAGGCCTGTTAATTTATAAAATTCCATCTGCAGGGCGAGCTCTAGCCTTACTGGATCTCCCCCCTTAACATAGACTGCCACGTCTATGTCCCGAGGTAGGGGCAGGCCACTCTGTCCCTTTCTAGCTGAGCTTGCAGATCCATAAAGATAAGCAAAACTCACTTCCGGAAAAGAGGAAAACATGTCTCTTACCAAATCTACAAGTTCATTGACTTTCTTTATGGGTAGCCCAGCCATGCTTTTCACTACCTTTATGGGGATTTCAATATCTCGTTTCACTATTCATTATTGGGATATAGCAGCTTCGCCCTTCCATGTAAATTCATTACAATGTGCTATCTTCGGGTTAGCCCCCTTTTCCCCTCGCCTTATTTTACCCTATCTAACCCTTCAAACGACAAGCTCTCTTTTTCATACGAGTACAGAACATTTCTTCAAGCCAACAAGACAGTGGTGGGAACAGCCCAAGAGAAAGGTGGTTCAAAGCAGGACACATACGCTCATAACAATAAGAGCATCCTTCCAAATCTCTCAAATTTTCCTTTGCCCCCGTGGCCTTGTCATATCTCGAGACAATGATAGCCTCTACCGCCAAGGCGATAAACTTATAACAATCATCCCTTACTGGCGCTATTGGTCTCTTAAAAAAGAAATATCAAAATTTCAGGGCACGATATTGTGAGCTTCCTCTGTGTATTGCCTCCCCCCCATGTTAGCCACCCAAGTCTATCAACTTCTCTTTCTGATAAACTCTCCGGACAGTTTTCAAAAAACACTCAAGGTGTTGGCGCGATAAGCATACACCAGCCCAGGGGCGGTGCCGAGTCTTGGTTGGAAAGCTTTGCAAAACAAAAGCACAAAATGGAGAAATCTTACTTCAGTGATCAGGGGAGAAAATAGGTCGGTGTTGACATATCTTTAGGTAAGTTGGTCCAGATACCAGTTGTAAGTCTGCCTGATTCCTTCTTCTAATGGTATCTTTGCCTTCCAGCCAAGGTTGTTCAGTCTGGTTACGTCAAGAAGTTTTTGCGGGGTCCCCTCCGGCTTTGAAGAGTCAAAGCTGATCTGGCCATTGAACCCCACCACCTTTGCCACCAATTTGGCAAGCTCAGAAATAGTAAGATCTGATCCTACGCCAATGTTAATTATTTCGCTGCCATCGTAGTTATTAATGAGGAACACGCAGGCATCAGCCAGATCGTCCACATGAAGGAATTCCCTTCGAGGTTTGCCACTGCCCCAGAGGACTACCCTGGGGAGGGAATCTTTAATGTCTGCAGGTATCTTACCGTATGTCTCTTCATCCTTATTGATGTTTTCCCAATCTCCTGCGGCCGCCAATTTTGCAAGATGGAATTTACGAATCAGGGCAGGGAGGACGTGCGATGTCTCCAGATCAAAGTTGTCATTTGGACCATAAAGATTTGTTGGCATAACACTAATGAACTTGGTTCCATATTGTTTGTTGTATGCCTGGCACATCTTTATTCCGGCAATCTTGGCCACTGCATAGGCCTCGTTTGTTGGCTCGAGATACCCTGAAAGTAGATATTCTTCTTTCATGGGCTGAGGGCAGAGCTTCGGGTATATGCAAGAGCTCCCCAAGAAAAGCAGTTTGCGGACGCCATGTTTGTATGCAGCATGGATAACGTTGGTTTGGAGGGCCAAATTTTCATAGATAAACTGGGCCGGATAAGTGGCATTTGCCAGGATTCCCCCCACCCTTGCTGCAGCCAAAAGTACATATTCCGGCCTTTCAGAGAAAAAAAACGCCTCCACATCCTGCTGCCTGGTGAGATCCAGCTCTTGATGGCTTCGGTATACAATGTTCTCATACCCTGCTGAGTTCAATCTCCTCACAATGGCGGAACCCACAAGCCCTCGATGGCCCGCGACATAGATCTTGCTTTCTCTGTCCATTAGCTCCTTTTTGCTATACCTTTTTGTGATTGACAAAAATATGAATGCATATTATTATTTCAGATGGCGCTAAACCTGACAGCCTCGCAACCGGTCAAAATGGCATTCGCTGCTTTTGGAGGCTGTGTCACGATGTTGTTCCGAGGCGCCGGCCGGGGAATCTTAAATGTGTAAATCGAGGACGATTAGTCATGAAAGGACTCAAAAAGGTTCCAATTCAAATATACCTAGAGCCGGAACAAGACAAGGCTATTGAAGCATTATCCAGGACAACCGGCAAGTCAAAAGCCGCAATCATTCGCCACTGCATCTCCAAATTTATCGAAAGCCTTCCTCCCGAGGAAGACCCGGCTATGAATATTGTAGACCTCGGGTCCTCGGGCAAAAAGGACATCGCTAAAAGGCATGATGAGTATCTAATACTCGGCCAAAAATAGCGACGCTTGCTCGAGAGCTCGGAGGCGTCAGCCTAAGGTGCTGTTTTTTCGGGGGGTTTTGCTGAGTGTAGAGTGCTGAGACCTGGTCCCTGGGAGGTCAAAATGGAAAATAAGACCGTGTTCGTAGACACCGGAGCATGGTTTGCTCTGGCGGACAAATCGGATGGATATCACCAGCGGGCAGTGGCCGTATACCCAGGGCTTTTAAGAGATTACCGCCATTTGACAACAACAAACCTTGTGGTAGCTGAAACATATGTGCTTATACGCCGCGCGTTAGGCCAACAGCCAGCCATCACCTTCCTACAGAATATCTCAGCAAGCCCTCGAATCGTCAAAATTTACTCGGACGCTGCATTGGAAAATATGGCTGAAGGAATTCTAAGACAGTATGAAGATCAGGATTTCAGTTATACAGATGCAGTGAGTTTTGCTGTAATGAGACAGTACGGAATCGACCACGCATTTTCATTTGATCAGCATTTTGTAACCGCTGGCTTTGCCCTA
>JAMOVZ010000410.1 GCA_027061865.1 Desulfobacterales bacterium | reverse complement strand
GAGATTACATATCACGTCAGGGTTATGGTCGCTGAAGACCTTTTTGAGCCCATCCATATCTTGGAGGTCCAGTTTGTAAAAGTGAAAATTCTCGTAGCCCTTTAGAATCTCCAGCCGCGCTTTTTTAAGGGTAACATCATAGTAGGGATTGAGGTTGTCAATGCCTATGACCCTGTAGCCTGCCCCCAGGAGCACCTTGCTTAAGTGAAATCCTATAAACCCAGCGGCTCCTGTCACAAGTATGGATTCAAACTCTATATTTTCCATTGTCTGCTCCCTTTTCCACCATATGTATTGTGTATTACTTCAATTAGGCCTTTTGGTATACTCCAAATCGGCAAAAATCAAGTTTACCAAAAAATAAAAATGCCAGGCACGCCTCATGGGGCTTGCCTGGCACATTATTCTAATTGTTATTAGCTAGGAATAGGCTGCCTATCTTTTACATCATTCCGCCCATGCCTCCTCCAGGCGGCATCCCTGGAGTTTCCTCTTTTGGCTTGGGTTTCTCTGCAACCATTGCCTCAGTCGTGAGCAACAGCCCAGCCACTGAAGCGGCGTTCTGCAGAGCGAATCTGGTCACCTTCGTAGGATCAATAATTCCAGCCTTCATGAGGTCTTCGTACTCACCTGTTTCAGCATTATAACCAAAGGCACCTTTTCCTGCCTTCACCTTCTCTACTACCACAGAGCCCTCTTCGCCGGCATTGTTGGCAATCTGTCTGACAGGCTCCTCAAGTGCTCGCATGACGAGCTTGGCCCCTGCCTGCTCTTCGCCTTCCAATTTCAGCTTTTCTACTGCCCCCAATACCCTCAGCAGTGCAACGCCTCCACCGGGCACCACACCTTCTTCAACAGCGGCCCTGGTGGCGTTAAGGGCATCCTCTACCCTTGCCTTCTTTTCCTTCATCTCTGTCTCAGTGGCAGCTCCCACATTGATCACCGCAACACCGCCAATCAATTTGGCCAGTCGCTCTTGCAGTTTTTCTCTGTCATAATCAGAGGTGGTTTCTTCAATCTGCACCCTGATCTGCTTGACCCTTGCTTCCAGCTCCTCTCTGCTGCCACCACCATCCACGATGGTTGTGGTGTCCTTGTCCACACGAACTGTCTTTGCAGTTCCTAGATCGTTTAGTGTGACATTTTCTAGCTTAAGGCCAAGGTCCTCAGAGATAACCTTGCCACCAGTGAGGATCGCGATGTCCTGGAGCATGGCCTTTCTTCTGTCTCCGAAGCCTGGGGCCTTTACCGCAGCACACTGCAGTGTTCCTCTCAGTTTGTTGACAACCAGGGTAGCCAGTGCCTCACCTTCCACATCCTCGGCTATGATCAACAGAGGCTTGCCCGATCTTGCCACCTGCTCCAAAATCGGGATCATGTCTTTCATGCTGCTGATTTTCTTTTCATGGAGCAAAATGTAAGGCTCACTGAGGACAACTTCCATCTTTTCAGGATCAGTCACAAAATAGGGAGAGAGATATCCACGGTCAAACTGCATTCCCTCTACAACCTCAAGGGTGGTCTCCATCCCCTTGGCCTCTTCAA
>JAMOVZ010000409.1 GCA_027061865.1 Desulfobacterales bacterium | reverse complement strand
CGCTCAAGTATTAAGGCCTCAAATGCAGACATCTCCTTTGCTGAACTCGAGGAACGGGTGAGACATAATCCTCAAGATGGAAAACTCTGGTTTCTCTTGGGCAAGGCCTATTATGTCAAGAGAGACTTCGAAAAGGCTGCCAGATCGTTTAGCCGGGCGATTTCGTTGAATATTTCTCATGAACAAAGAAAGGAGGCCTATGACAAGGAGGCTTGGTCTTACTACAAGATGGGAAAATATGACAGCGCCATCCGGATATTTGAGGTGGCTGCTGGGCTCTATCCAAATTGGATGGCTCCTATTGCAGGAAAGGCATGCGCATTACGGCAAAAGGGCCATTATCACGAAGCACTCAAATACTTTGAGAAGGTTCTCACTAGGAACCCTAATCATCTTATGGCACTGGACAACAGGGGATGGGCCTATTACCAGATGAAGGATTACCAAAGTGCCTTGAGTGATTTTCAAAGGGCCGAGGCCCTGGCTGGGAAGCGGCCTTTTTGGCTTTCAAATGTCTTGAGCGGCCAGGGATGGTGTTATTACATGCTCGGAGATTTTAAAAGGGCCTTGGGAAAATTCAACGGGGCCCTCGGCGTCGCTCCCGCAGAGTATCGTTATGGAATATGGGATGCAACCAGGGGCATGGCTTTTACAAAAGCTGCCTTAGGTGAATTTAAGATCTCTTATGAATTGATTCAAAAGGCATCTCATGCCCTGGAGTATGATCCCAGCCGTGACCTGGCCCTCCTTCACTATGTGGCGGGCGATAAGAAGGCGGCTTGGAAATATATGGGCGGTCCAGGATATATAGGGATAGGGGTAAGCATTGCCACCATAAACGGACGCGACCACATCCTGGTAACAGATGTGGAACAAGGCGGACCTGCTCAAAGGGCCGGATTGCTGCCCGAAGACATTATAATCCAAATAGGAGATCACAAAATTGAAGAATTCACCTCTTTCCATAAAAGCATAAGATCAGCGAAACCAGGCAGCAATCTCAGTGTAGTGGTGTGGCGTGACGGAGATGAGAGAAGCCTAACAATTATCGTGGGGCGAGCCGACCCCCTCCTTCGAAACGACCCATTATTGAAACCGATAATCAAATACGGTCTAATTTCCCCATAAGCGCCTTAATAACCCTTTGGCATCAGGCTCTTTTTGGAAACGCAAACATTATACCCTTCAGCGTCACCAGCAGGAAAGCTAAAGGTATTTTGGCAGGCCTATCTGTCCAAGGTGGAACGCAGCGCAGTGCCCAGCTTCTCCAGAGAATATGGTTTCTTTACATAGGCGCCTGCCCCCAGGCGAATCGCCTCCTTTACCCTTTCTGACTCGGCAAACCCGCTCACGATTATTGCCTTTTGTCCAGGCCGGATCTCGAGCACTCTCCTGTAGGTATCAAGGCCGTCCATCCCGGGAGGCATGATCATGTCAATAATCATGCCATCAGGTGGCTGCCTTTTGATATATTCTACTGCCTCTTCGCCGCTGGCAACTGCCATCACATTGTACTTCAGGGTGCGGAGCATTTCGCTTGCAATCTCTCTCTGCTCCTTTACATCATCAACCACTAAGATAGACTCGCCTTTACCCATATACCTGTCAATAGTGATAATCTTTTCTTCTTTTTCAGCAAGCTTTTCACGGGTGGCAGGGAAATAGAGGATAAATGTGCTGCCCTTTCCTTTGGCTGTCTCGATCTCAATGTGTCCTTTGTGATCCTCCACGGTTCCCCAAACTACCGCCATTCCAAGGCCCGTCCCGCTTCTGCCCATAACCTTTTTGGTATAGAATGGCTCAAATATCCGCTCTTTCTCTTCCTCTGTCATTCCTATGCCGGTGTCCCTGACCTTCAACACCACATAGTCTCCCTCCCTTAACTCCGAGCCATTCAGTTTACTTTCCACATAGGCGTTCTCAGTAATGATCGTTATCTTTCCCCCCTCAGGCATGGCCTCGGCTGCATTAGAGACTAAATTCATAATTGCTTTCGATATATGGACGGGCGAGCCCTTTAGGTTCAAGAGGTCCGGGGCCAACCTGGTCTCTATCTGGACATCGGGATGAAATGTAGTGAGCTTTTCAAACTCAGGGCTATTCAAATAATCATTGATCACCTGATTAAGATTTATCACTTCACTGACGGTTACCCCTCTCCTTGCGAGAGTCAGGAGATCTTGGACAATGGTGGCTGCCTTCTCTCCCGAGTTTTTGATGGTTACAAGAGGATTATAAAGGGGGTGATCGGGTGGGACTTGCATCAAGAGAAGCTCGGGATAACTCACAATCCCGGAAAGGATATTGTTGAGGTCATGGGCTACCCCTCCTGCAAGAGTTCCAATGGCCTCCATGCGTTTTGCATGTTCCAGCCTAGCCCGAAGCCTCCTCTTTTCTTCCTTGGCTTTCTCCCTTTCCGTCACATCCCTCATTATGCCGCGAAAACCAATCGGCTCCCCCTTTTCATTACGAATCAAGCTAGCTGAAACTCCCAAGATCACCTTGGCGCCATCTTTCCTTAAAAAGGGAAACTCCGCTACTTTTACGGGTCTCCCCTTTTTGAACACCAGGTTGAAGACCGCGTATATCTTTCCAGTCATTGCCGGCGTGGTAAAATCCTTGTAACTCTTTCCCAATAACTCTTTCCTGCCTATACGTAGGATCCTGCAAAGCGAGTCGTTTACAAATGTAAATCTGCCTCTAAGATCCACCTCAAAGTAACCTTCTTCTATGCTCTGAAGAATGCTGCGGTGCTTTTCTTCACTCTGCCTCAGGGCACGCTCCATCCTCTTTCGTGGAGTAATATCTATAAAAGAAAATATTTTTCTCCCCGTGCCCGGGATATTGCCCACTTTTACAAGAACATCTTTTAAAATATCCCCTTTCGATCTAAATCTAAGCTCGCTCTTTGAAAATTCCCCTGTTTCCTCAAGCTGCTCTTCAGACAAATTCACTAGCAATTCAATGGCATCCTTGTCCAGAAATTGACTGAGGGGAACCTTTTTCTCCAATTCCTCTCTTGAATACCCAGAGATTTTCTCGAATTCTTCATTGACCATAGTAATTGTCAGATCATCTTCTACGATCACAGTGGGAGTTGCAGTATTTTCAAACACACTCCTGTATCGCTCTTCAGAGGCTTTGAGCTTTTCTATCAGGGCATCCCTGTCTCGAACTGATTCCTCGTACTCGGCTACTAGCTCTCCTGTAAGGGGCTTACACAACCAAGTAAAAAATCCTCTTAGGGCCCTTTTTATAATACCTATCTGCTGCCATGAGATTTCGAATTCACAACAATGATCTCCTCTTACAACACACTTTGTTTCCGATATCTTTGGTTTTTTGGCCCCGGCCACTTTTAGGATCTCGAGATAAATTCCCCGATTCCAATCGCACACAGCCTTCGTTACTTTAACATCAGGGAAATATTTAAGCTGTATCAGTGCATGTCCTTTATCCAGCTCAACTAATTTCACTTCCTTAGTGTTGTTGAATCTGGAATTGAGCTTTTGTCCCCGCTTCAAAAGGGGGCCTACGCCTATGATCTTCGCAATGAAAAGCACACTTTTCGAAAAAGTCTTTCTTACCGCCCCTTGACCCGCCATTACCTGTGGCTCAGAGTTCCTTTCGACTTTAGCTATATTTTCAAGCAACTTGACTGAAAACTCATTTGAAACCCAATAAGCAGGATCTGTAAGGTGCTCAATTTGAATTGGAATAATTTTTAGCGGATCGAGTTTGTCAGCAACTAGGTATTTTTCATTCCCCACTAAATCCTGTGTCAGTTTTTTGACTCCTTCATCTCCATACTTGCGCCTTACATAAGAGATCAGTCCCTGGAAATTCACACAACATATCTCTTTTTTCATCGGGAGTTGTGCCATGGGGATAATCCTCACAATTAAAATTAATATTAAACAAAGTATTCAAGATACTGGAGTCCAGCCTTAAGTAAGGCCCTATTTTTGGGATCTTCATCATGATTAAGCAACAGCTCTAAGGCACTTTTTATCCTATGTTTGGGATAAGGAAGATCCTCTTCCTTAGCGTTTATGGTAAAAAAATCATAATCTTTAAAACCCGTTGGTTGTTTCAAGAAACTTTTCACTTGACTCCTCTGCCTTTTGCTAACAGCCATCATAGCTCGACCATAATCATTCACTATTTTTTCAGCTTCCTGAAGCTCAACGGCGGTGTTTTGGGGGTCTTTCTGAAGCCCGCCTATTTGATCCGCACTCAGCGTTTCAATTTTTTTTGTTTTCACCATCAGCCCTCCTTATTAGATCATGTTGTATGCAATTGCTTTAAGGCAAAAAAGCACTGTTTGGCCTATACCCTGCTATTGCAATATTTACGCCTTTTATCCGGTTCGTATTTCTTGAGAAATCGGCAAGATAAGGGAGAAGCTTGATATGATTCGGGGAAACTATAAATATATAGGTCTTGCTATTTGGGAAAGCCGCTGCTCAACTATTTCAATACCTAGCCCAGGAGAATTCAGTAGAGGGGCATATCCCTTATCGCCAAACGATATGTCTTGCTTTGAGATATCAAATGAGAGGAGGTACTTGGACGCAGATCCTTCCAGGAATTTTACATGTCCCACCACGGCTGCCAGATGCCTCGCAGCCGCAGACAATATGGATGTTTCACCTACATGTCCACCTAGCTGTAGAATTCCGTCCCTATCTATTACCTTACGAGCAAGTGAGAGGCTCTTCAAGAAACCCCCGCTGCTAGAAAGCCTGATGTTCAGGCCATGGCATACGCCATCATCCAGGAGAGAAACAGGCTCCTCTGTGGCGAACATAGACTCATCAGCGATTGTCGTCGTCCCGCCACTCTCGGTGATTATCTTAAAAGAGCTTAAATCATACTTATCAACAGGTTGTTCTATGGCAGTAATTGAAAAATCCTTTGCTCCTTCCAAGAACTCTAGAGCGACCTCCAAGTCAAAAGCGCCATTTGCATCTACCCTGATCTCTGCATGAGGTCCAAGGAATTTTCTAGCCAAAGATAAAGCTTGTATACCTTGTTCAATATTTTTTGCCTTCAGCTTGACCCTATATATCCCTAAGCCTTTGATCATGGCAAGGATGTGTTTAAGTTTGTCGGGAGAAAGAATCGGCAGAGAAGCGGAATAGTAGAAGCAAGTTGAAGCTGGAGAACTGACAAATAATCTCCAAAGAGGCACTTGATTCTGTTTTGCCCAAAGGTCAAGAATTGATAACTCTACTGCACACCAGGCAGATGGAGCTTCTCTGGCTACTTTACTCCGGGCCATTTGAAGTAAAAAACTACGCAGATCATTCCATTTATGAAACTTTTTTCCTTTGCATGCCAAAGCCAGTTTTTTGGCCGCAGAAACTGTTTGAGCCCAGGTTTCCCCCGTTACATAAGGTCTGGGAGTTCCCTCCCCGTATCCTTTAGCTCCACTGTCAAAGGATACGGCCAATAAAGTTTCTGACTTATTTCTCGTAAAAAGAGAGTGGGAAAACTTCAATTTGAATGGGATCGATAAAGAGAAAAGTGAAATTTCAGACAGCTTCACTGTGAGCAAATTTCAATTTGTAGGTGGACAATCCTTTAGCTACACTATTCCATTGATACCATTGTTCGGGATACTTTCTGATATATTTTTGAAGAAGCTCCCACGACCGTAAAGATACAGATATAGATTCTTCTCCAGCAGCAATGGATTCTAATAATAATTCATATTTATTTTTTACTCTAGTTAATAATCCCAAACAGACAGGGGCCTTTGCCCGTTTATATAAAAGATCTAGGGTTTTGTCTTGGGGAACCCTTTCCCAAAGCACCTGAACGAAGCTTTTGCTATCCGGTTTCCAGTACTTAAACTCGTCACAAAGTGTTATTAGAATTCTTCCTTTTCTTAAATATTTAAGAGCCTCTATAAATACTCCCCCTTCACCTCCATCTATTGGAATTATATCATAGGCCCGAGCCATTTCATTCATAGCCCTTTTAAGTCTCTCAGTCTTAAATCTTGCTATCATTGCTGTCCTGTAATGGTTAATGGAAAGTACGCTTGCCAGAAATTCCACGGCTCCAAAATGGCCCGTAACAAGGATAAACCCTTTACCAGAGAGAGACATCTGATCCAGGATATG
>JAMOVZ010000408.1 GCA_027061865.1 Desulfobacterales bacterium | reverse complement strand
GAACAACTGGAGCACCTGGTCAATGTGGAGCGTCCCCAGAACATCAAGGCCATTGAGGAAGCTCGCAGCCATGGAGACCTGAGCGAAAATGCTGAATATCATGCAGCCAAGGAGCGGCAGTCCTTCCTTGAGGGAAAGATCAACGAGCTTCAGGCCGTCATCAACCAGTCTGAGGTTATTGAGGTGGATGAGGGGCCTACAGACACTGTGGTATTTGGCAGAACTGTGCTTTTGTACAATGTTCAGACCGAGGAAGAGGTGGAGTACCAATTGGTGGGGCCTTATGAATCGGCACCTGAAAAAGGGAAGATTTCAGTCACCTCCCCGCTAGGGCAAGCCCTTATAGGGAGAGAGGTTGGTGATGCAGTGAAGGTCAAGACTCCTGACGGCATCCAAGAGTACGAAATCCTGGAGATCAAATAACATGGCATCCCAAGGGCCCACCAGGATATTTATTCACGGGCTGGATAGCAGCAACCAGGGAACCAAGGCTAAATTTTTCAGGGAACGGTATCATGATATGTTGATTCCCAACTTTCCCGGCTCCCTGGAAGAGAGGATGGAGAAACTCCACTCCGTCCTGGAAGGAAAATCCGGCATAATACTGGTGGGCTCAAGCTTTGGGGGGCTTATGGCAACTTTGTTTGCAATGGAAGATGAAACAAGGGTTAAGCGGATGATACTTTTGGCCCCTGCCCTCTTGTTGATGGACAAGACCCCTTACAAGCCCAAAGCCGTGGGCGTGCCCACTTGGATATTTCACGGCACCCGAGATGAGCTCCTCCCTCCCCAAGATACTAAAAAATGGGCCGAGACTTGGTTCAAAGACCTTACCTTTGAACTGGTGGAAGACGACCACATGCTTCACAATACCTTTCGGCAAATCGATTGGGACCGCCTCCTCAGTTAATACCTACTCCCTGTAACCTTCTGGTATCCACTCCCCTTTGAAATAGACCTTGTTTTTATCATCTATGGCAAACTCTCCCCTTGCGACAAGTTCAATGGTGCGCGGAAATATCTTCCAGTCACCCATTTCTTTGAGCCTTTCCTGGTGTTGAGCCACCACCCTTGCGAATGCCTCCTTATCTTTTAGGAGTTCAGCCAATGGCTTTGGCAATTCCACAGGCACGGGCCGGGAAACCATAAGCAGAGGGCCCGTATCCACCCCTTGATCTGTCCAAAGGGTGGAGGAACGGAGTTCTTCCTCCCCTGCCCTTATGGCATCGGCCACGGCATCATCTCCCACATACTTTCGTTTTCCATCCGGAGTTAAGATGGAAAGATCAGCGGGATGCACGTTGACGCACCTTTGAAGGGTTGTAAAGCTCATGTAACCTCCCAGGGCGATAAGGTCTATTTCAAAGGCCTCCACCAGTTTGGCTGGCACCTCGTCGTACCTCCGCCTGGCCACCATCCCTTCAGGCGTCTTGACCGTTCTTTTAATGGAGCGGAGCCTGTGAAATGCCCGGATATCATAGCTAAAGTATGGAAGGCCATATTCAAGGGCGATTTTTTCCCCCTTACAAGCGCCATCAGAGCGGTCAGAGAATA
>JAMOVZ010000407.1 GCA_027061865.1 Desulfobacterales bacterium | reverse complement strand
CGATAACTCCAAAATTGCCTTTCTAACCGCTTCAAAGGTCTTGGTTTCAGAGGCGGCCTTGTCTCCGGTGGCATCGATAATATTGTGATAGACATAAATGACCTTGTAAGGTTTGATAAGCTCCCTGCCTTCCTGCTTCTTCATTGCAAGCAGCTCTTCAGCCCTTATCGCAATGCCCTGATTCTTTGAAAGGATATCTGAACGCTGTTCAAAAGATGCGCACGCCTTGTCATCTACCAGAAGCTTATTGGTTACATCATCGAACCTTATACTCTTGTGAGGCAGGAGCGCTGCCATGCCAAGGGCGGTATAGCTTGGAAGCACGCCTAACATGGCAGAGAGCTCAGCGCCAAAACCGTATTTGCCCCCAATATCTCTTTTAAGCTCGTGTGCAGCTTCAAAACGAAGTCCGTCGCTAATAACCACTGCCACCCGGCTCAGTCCCCCTTCCCTCAAGCTGCCTGCCACATGATGCTCGAAAAAATCGCCCTGTCTGGTAACATCAGGCAACCTCCATGTAGCAAGCAGTCCCTCATCCGGGCAGCCGTCGAGAAAACCATCCCAGGAAAGACAGAGTTGATCGAGATACCATACGGAGTAACAGGCCTCCACGTCGGCTGAAAGCCCCTTGAGCACGTCCCAGCCTCCAAGCTCTACCTCACCCGCCTTTTCATGAAAAAGCCTATAGGAAAGGTCAAACTCAAAAAGTTCTTTTGTATAGGCCTCAAACATCTCCTTGGCAGAGGAATAACTGAGGCCTTCTGCAAAACGGTCCCTGAGTTCATAGAGGCGGATGGCGTTTTCAAGGGCAGAATAGGTGGCGCGGTAGGGATTGTCTTCCCGATAACCAAGGGCCGCATCCACCCAGTAGCCGTCCATCCTCTTTTTTATGATTTCTTTTAATTCAGAAAACTCATCCTTGTTATCTGCTGCGATCTTGTCCCGAATTGCCGTGATGATTCTTTGCTCCACAGCCTCAAAAGTCATTACATCTACCAGAGCCTTGGGCTCAAGGGAGGCGATGTACTGAGTTAGGTTAAGCTCCTCTTCAACAAACTTTGCCACAAGGGCATAGCTCTTGGAAAAATGTCTGTGGTTCCGCCACTGAGACAAAAAAACCGAAGCGTTCTGGGAAAATGTTCCCAGAGGCAGCAGAAAGTGGGAAAGGCCAACAGGCATGTCAGCCTTTAGCTCATTTCCAAAATCACTGACCCAAAGGTGCATTGCCAAGTCACTGAGTCTGGGATTGTCTGATTTATAGCCAAAATTTTCAGACACCATTTCCCAAAATGGCCCTTCAAAATCGAGTTTCTTTAACTCCACCCAGACATTTGGAGCCATCTCAGGCTTATATGAACTATTTTCGCAAAAAGCAGCAAAAAGGCTCATCAGGATGGAATAAAAATTTGGATTATCTGCCTTTGTAATTACTGCTAGCATCTTCAAGTCCAGGTCTTGTTCAAGATCATCTGCCATTACCCACCTTTTAAGCCTCTCTAGCCGATTCCTGCTTCTAAAGAACTTTTTCCTCCTGTTCAAAAAAGGGCGCAATCCATGGGA
>JAMOVZ010000406.1 GCA_027061865.1 Desulfobacterales bacterium | reverse complement strand
ATGCTTTGAGTTCAGGATAGACAGAGGCCAGAGCATCTTCAAAATTGCCTTGCTCCAGGGCCTTGGATAGCACCTCCAGCCCCTGGTGGAGCCAGGGAAGATGTGTGGCGATTTCTTTTAGGATGGTATCGGTAGTTGCCACAAATATGCCGGCATTCCAGAAATAGTTGCCACTTTTCAGGTATTCTTGGGCAGTTTCAAGGTCAGGCTTTTCAACAAAGGCTTCCACTTCGTAGTAGGGGGCATCGGTATTTATATTTTTCCGCTTGATATAGCCATAACCGGTCTCAGGCCTTGTGGGCACAATGCCCAGGGTTACAATGCCGCCTTCCATGGCCAGGGTGGCTGCTGTTTTAAGAGAGTCAAGGAATCGTGAGCGGTCGGCGATATAGTGGTCCGCAGGCAGAAAGGCGATGGCCCCTTGGTGGCCCAGGTGCTTTGCATAAACAGCACCCAAGCCGATACATGGGGCAGTATTTCTCCCGACAGGCTCTGCTAACAAGTGAACAGGCCTTGCCTCAAAGAGCATTCTTGCCTCTGGCAGATGCTCCTTTCCAAGGATCAAGACTATGTTATCATCAGAAACAAGGCCTGAAAGCCTGTTGCATGTTTCAACCACCATTGGATCAGGTCCTGTGATAGCCAAAAACTGCTTGGGCCTAAGCCTTCGGCTGGCAGGCCAAAAGCGCGTGCCTGATCCCCCCGCCATGATCACTGCAAGCAAATCCTTCCCCATCACATTATCCCCCGTTCTATCTTACACTTTAGCTTTCCGACTGCCCCTAACGCCTCACTCCTCACCCTTTCCCCTTTACTCTTTCCACTTTACACCTCCTTTCTTAGTTTCCATTCATGTCCTGTAGTCGGCATTTATGCTTACATACTCGTGGGTGAGGTCGCATGTCCACATGGTCTCTTCCATGTTACCTTGGTGAAGCTCTATTATGAGGGAAAATTGGCTGGCCGCCATTTCCTGAGCAGCCTTCTCTTCATTCTGAACCCCCATTCCAATACCTTGTGATACGATTTGGATATCATTGATCCAGATATCTACAAGCCCTGGATCCATGGAGATATCAGCCCGGCCAAGGGCAGCCATTATCCTACCCCAATTTGGGTCCTTTCCGTAAAATGCGGTCTTGACCAATGCGGAATTGGAAACGGTCCTGGCGGCCCTCAGGGCCTCTTCCTTGTCTGCCGCCCCCCGCACGACTACTTCCACCAGCTTTGTGGCTCCTTCACCGTCCCGGACAATGTCGAGGGCAAGCTGCTTCATGATGGCCTGCAAATGCCCTCTAAACTCATCAAGGTCTTTACTGCTCAATGTGTCGTTTCCGGCAGCGCCATTTGCAAGGGCCAGGACACAGTCATTCGTGCTGGTGTCTCCGTCTACTGTAATTCGGTTAAAGGTCTTTGACACAGATTCCTCAAGGGCGCCTTTTAATTCCTCAAGGGAGATGTTAAGGTCCGTCAAGACAAAGCAGAGCATGGTGGCCATGTCGGGCATGATCATCCCAGCACCTTTGGCCACCGCTGCGATTGAATAATCTTTCCCTTGCGCCTTGCCCCTAACACCCCTCAGCTTGGGGAACTTATCAGTGGTCATAATGGCTCGGGCCACCTTGTCCAGGCCCTGAGGGACAAGGCCCTCCTTTAGCCTAGGAAGCGCTTCCCTTATTGCATCCATATTGAGGGGCAAGCCGATCACACCAGTAGATGCAACCAGCACCTCTTGGGGTTTTATTCCCAGTTGGCTTGCCACCATGCGGGCGGTCTCCCTTGCATCCTCAAGCCCTTTTGGACCGGTGCAAGCATTGGCATTGCCGGAGTTGGCCACAATGGCTCTTGCCACTCCCCCCTTGATATTTTCCATTGTGATGAGCACTGGGGCCGCCTTTACCTTGTTTGATGTGAATACACCTGCACAGACCGCCTCTGTTTCAGAGAATATCAAGGCAAGATCCAGGGCGCTCCTTGCCTTGAGGCCTGAGGCCACAGCAGCCGCCTTGAAGCCTCGGACCTTCAAATTGCTAGCCTCTTTGCCGCCCAATTCGTGCTTCAAGTTAATCACTCCTTTCCCTGATTCAAAATCTGCCCACCAGCGCTATGGTATGCCGCCAAAGAGATGTTAGTCAACCAATTGTATTGGGAAGATTGACTCGGCCTGGATGATCCCTTATAGTTTTAGACTTTGGGATAAATTTTCGGCAAGGAGGGAGAAAATGAAGAGAGTTTCGTTACTGGCAATGGTCCTGTCAATGTTGCTGTTTTGCAGCCAGGCCTGGGGCCTGACCATAAAGCTTGGAGTGGTTACAAAACCAGGGTCGGCGCAAAATATAGCTGCAGAGAAATTCAAAGAGCTCATTGAGAAACGATCCAAAGGGGATATCAAGGTAAAGATATTTCACTCGGCCTCTCTTGGAAACGAGACAGAGATCCTGCAGCAGGTCCAAATGAATTCCATCCAGATGGCCATAGTAACAGGGGGGCCTTTTGACACCTTTGACCCGATTGTGAGGGTCATCAATTATCCTTTTATCTTTAAGAATTACGAGCAGGTGGACAAGGTCCTGGATGGACCCCTTGGAGCGGAGATACTAAAGAGCCTTGAGACATCTGGTTTCAAAGGACTCTGCTTTTCTGAGAATGGATTTCGAAATCTCACTAATAACAAACGCCCTGTAAGGACTCCTGAGGACCTCAAGGGCCTGAAGATCCGGGTAATGGCCTCAGCCATCCACAAGGCCATCTGGCAGGCCCTCGGTGCTAACCCAACCCCCATGCCCTGGCCTATTTATACGGAGCTGGAGCAAGGGGTCATAGATGGCCAGGAAAATCCTCTCTGGGTGCTGGTGGTCTATAAATTTTACGAGATCCAGAAATACTTGACCTTAACCCGCCATGTGTACTCCTTTCATATCGATGTGGCTTCCTTGAAGTGGTGGAATACCCTGGATCCCAAGACCCAGCGCATGATCAAGGACGCCATGTATGAAGCAGCGGTCTATCAGCGGAAGGACAACCGCTCCAAGAACGCAGAGCGCCTCGAGTTCCTTAAAGAGAAGGGCATGCAGGTGGTCGAAGACCCAGACATCGATGCCTTTCGAGCCAAGGTGGCAAAACTTCGCTATATGGATGTGTACAAGCCCCCAAAGGTCCAGGCCCTTCTTTTGAAAATAATGGAAGCAACCAAGTAGCTGGTTTCTTTAGGGCCAGGTGGCAAGCTTTCTCGACACTTGGCCCTGACACGCTCCAACCGCTATAATTTGCTGAACTTTTCCAGAAGGAAAAGGGAATCCCAGGGATATTTCCATGTCTCCGCTAGAGAAGGTAAGCAGTTTCATCAATAAGGCCATAGAATATCTCCTCTTTGGCATGGGGCTCTCTATGACTTTTGTTGTAGCACTCCAGGTCTTTTTCCGCTATGTGCTCAACCAGTCCCTGTTCTGGACAGAGGAATTGGCCCGCTACATGTTGGTGTGGCTCTCTTTTCTGGGAGCTACTGTGGCCTATCACCGGGGAGTTCACCCGGGTATTGATGTGATCTTTGTCAAGGCACCACCAGGGATGAGAAAGGCATTTGCCCTCCTGGTCCACGCCGCTTCCATGGGGCTGTTCGTGGTAATGGTGGTTTATGGATACCAATTTGCTTACTTTGTCAGGCTTCAGATAACACCGGCCCTGGGGCTCCCCAAGTGGGTCATAATGAGCATAATCCCTCTCAGTGGGGCGGTCTTTATACTCCATTGCTTAACCCTTTTACTGAAGACCTTAAGGGGAGAGGCACATTGACTTCCCAGATCCTTCTCATTTCCCTGCTGGTCCTTTTTGCCCTCAATGCACCGATTGCAGTGGCCATAGGAGTGGCCTCCCTTTTAGCTATAGTAATCCAGGGCGATTTTCCCATCATGATGGTGGTTCAGAAGATGTTCGGGGGCATGGATTCCTTTCACTTAATGGCGGTTCCCCTTTTCATGTTCACGGGGGTCCTTATGGAGGCTGGGGGGATAAGCCGAAGGATCATTGATTTTGCAAATGCCTTGGTGGGTTGGCTGCCAGGGGGGCTTGCAGCGGTCACCGTGGTCTCGGCCATGTTTTTTGCGGGCATCTCTGGCTCTGCTGCTGCAGACGCTGCTGCGGTAGGAGCGATTCTTATTCCTGCCATGAAGAAGTCTGGCTACGATTCTGACTTTGCGGCAGCAGTCCAGGCCTCCGGCGGGTCAATCGGGGTAATTATTCCACCCTCCATTCCTATGATCATCTTTGGCTTTTTGACAGGGGCCTCCATTGGACAGCTCTTTGCGGGGGGGATATTACCGGGCATCCTGATCGGGATATCTCTTATCTCTGTTGCATCCTTTATCTCATTTCGGAGGGGCTATGCTGGAACCACCGCCTTTTCCCTACCTGAGGTATGGCGCACTTTTAAAAGGGCAATTCTCGCCTTAGGGGCCCCTGCCATTATCCTTGGGGGGATTCTGTTCGGTATTTTTACGGCCACAGAGTCAGCCGCAGTAGCCGTGGTCTATGCCCTGTTTATCGGTATAGCGGTTTACCGGCAAATAAAACCCTCGGACCTTTTCGGGCTTTTTAGGGATGGGGCCATTACCTCGGCAATCGTGATGTTCATCATTTCCACTGCCTCTGTATTTAGCTGGATAGCTGCCATTGAGGATATACCGGCCCGCCTTGCAGGCTCGCTGCTACACCTAACTGAAAACCCTGGGGCCCTTCTCCTGATGATTAACTTGATTCTCCTTATAGCGGGCACCTTTGTGGAGACAACCGCCTCCCTGATTCTGCTCGTACCTATGATTACGGCCATGCTGCCCGCTCTGCACATAGACATGATACAGCTCGGTGTCATTGTGGTCACAAATCTGGCCATAGGGATGCTAACCCCACCCATGGGGATTTGTCTAATTGTCTCATCATCCATCTCGGGCGACAGCCTCACAGCGGTGAGCCGGCGCATTTTGCCGTTCCTGGGTATCTTGCTTATAGATCTCCTTATCATTACCTTTTATTCTCCGATTACCATGTGGCTTGCAACAATGGTGGCCAAGTAACCGGGTCGGGAGGAGCTTAATAATGAAGATAGGCATAGTGGGAGCAGGTGCTATGGGAAGCCTCTTCGGGGCAATGCTCCATGAGGGCGGGATCGAGGTCTTCCTGGTGGACATAAATAAAGAGCATGTGGATGCCATCAACAGGAACGGATTGACAATAGAGGAAGGGGCCCAGTCCCGGGTTCTGCGGATTAAGGCAACTACAGATCCAGAGGGATTGGGCCCGGTGGATCTAGCCATAATCTTTGTAAAATCCTATGCCACCGGTGCCGCCTCTAGGACGGCAGCCAGCCTAATAGGAGAAAGAGGCCATGTGCTTACTGTCCAAAACGGCATGGGCAATGCCGAAGTAATAGCCGAACACATATCGGCGGAGCGCATACTGGCTGGCACCACCTCCCAAGGGGCCACTTTTACCGGCCCTGGCCGTATCTTTCATGCAGGAAGGGGTCCGACCACAATCGGTCCCTGGACAGAGACAGCCCCAGGATTGGCTATGGCAGAGCAGGTGGCAGCCGCCTTTACTTCCTGTGGAATTGAGACTCAGTCAGTAAAAGATATACGGCCAGTGCTGTGGAAAAAGCTGCTGATCAATGTGGGGATCAATGCCATTACTGCCCTTACCGGCATCAAGAACAGGGAACTCCTGGATTTAGATGTGACCCGGGAGTTGAGCAAGACGGCGGTAGAAGAAGCAATGGAAGTTGCAAAGTCCATTGGAATTGCGCTGCCCCAAGACATGGTCCAGACCGTGTTTCAGGTGGCTGAGGCCACTGGGGAGAATCGTTCCTCAATGGGCCAGGATGTGGACAGCCGCCGGCCCACTGAAATCCAGGCCATCAATGGCTTTGTAATGCGCGAAGGGCAGAGGCTAGGGGTAAAGACTCCTGTAAACCAGACCCTCACCGCCCTTATCCAGACCCTGGAGCACCATTATTTAGCTAAGAAATAACAAATTCAAGAAAGAAGGAAATAAGAAAAGCACACAAGGGCCCCTGGGGGAGATTTTCAAGTTGCTGCTCCGCAGCACTTCTTGTACTTCTTGCCGCTCCCGCAAGGGCACGGCGCGTTTCTCCCTATCTTCTTCTCTTTCCTTTTAACTGTGGCAGACCCGGGGGACTCTCCGCCGTGACTCATGTGAAGGACCTTTTTCTCTTTTCTTTTCACCTCTTGTTCCGGGCGT
>JAMOVZ010000405.1 GCA_027061865.1 Desulfobacterales bacterium | reverse complement strand
TGGCCGACTTCCTTGCTCACAAGATCGTGCCTTCTAAATTAGATGAGGTGGCCTTGGCCTGCAAGCTGTGTAAATGCGACCTGGTCAGCCACATGGTAGGAGAGTTTCCAACTTTGCAGGGAGTGATGGGCGAGATCTATGCCAGGCTGGATGGCCATCCAGAAGAGGTCTGTGCGGCCATTCGGGAACACTATATGCCGTTGCGCGCAGGCGGGGAGTTGCCCAAAGGGAAAATAGGGGCAGTGGTGGGGATGGCAGATCGAATGGATACGGTTTGCGGCTGTTTTTGTGTGGGCCTAGAGCCCACAGGCACTGCTGACCCGTTTGCCTTGAGACGACATGCACTCGCAATCCTGCGGATATTAGAGGCCATTGAGGCGCCGGTTGATATTGAAGAATTTGTAAGAGAATCGCTCAAGACTCTAAAAGACAAGCTATCCTTTGACGAGGAGAAAATTTTCAAAAAAATAATCCAGTTTTTCAGGGAGCGCTATAGGCACCTGATGCTGAGAGAAGGCTACAGCCCTGAGTTGCTAGAGGCCGTAATTTCTGTCAATTTCCACAGGATAGATCAACTCAGAAAGGTCCTGGATCAACTTGAAGATTTTTCCCAGGACACTGACTCTTTTGGCCCCCTGGTCCTTACCTTTAAACGTGTCACCAACATACTCAAAAATCAGGCCGAAAGGTTCCATCCAGTTCCCTCTCTCTTAAAGGAGCCTTGTGAGAAGGCCTTATGGGAGGCCTCTGAGGATGCAAAGGCCAAGATGCTGAGACTTGTGGAGCAGGGTGAGTGGGGAGAAGCACTGAAGGTTTTGGCGGGCCTTAGCAAGCCTGTGGATGAGTTTTTTGATGGTGTAGAGATCCTTACCAAGGAAGATGAGAAGCTCAGAGAAAACAGGGTAGGCCTCCTTCAAGATATCTCAGGGCTTTTTTTGAAGGTGGCGGACTTTTCCAAATTTTCAATTTAAGATTGTTATTTTCAATTGTTATTTCTTAATGAGGATGTAGAGTTCGCCTTCGTGACGCATGTGGCCGGCTGCAACTTCTGCATATTTTCCGCTTCCCCAAAAGATGTCGGCCCTCCCAGCCCCCCTGATGGCTCCGCCTGTGTCTTGACTCAGGACAAATCTGGAAAATTTGGTCCAACCGGTGATGTTCCCTGCCTTGTCGAGTACCGGTTTTTGGCATGAGATAAAGCAGAGGGCGCCTTTGGGAAAGAGGCGTGAGTCAAGTGCAATGGATCTCCCTGGGGTGAGCACCACGCCAATGTTTCCAACAGGGCCGGAGTCCAGTTCTCTAAAAAACACATAGGATGGATTGTGGCCCAAGATCTCATCTACACTGTAGGGGTTTTCCTTCAGGTATCTGCGTATGCTTTGCATGGATACCTCTTCTAGCTTCAAGTATCCCTTATCCACCATGTAGCGCCCAATGCTCCTGTAAGGGTGTCCATTAGAGCCCATGTATCCTACATGAATGCTTTCTCCGTTTGGAAGCAGGAGCCTCCCCGACCCTTGAATCTGGAGGAATAAGACATCAACTGGATCCTTGAGCCAAGCTATTTCCAAGCCCCTTCCTTCCAACACCCGGTCTTGAACTATCTCAGTTCTAGTGTAATAGGGAATAAGGGATTGGCCTTGTATACGGCCAACTAATCTTCTCCCAGCGCATTTTTCCCTGAAAAGTGAGAGATTCACCATTATGAGGTCATCGGGCAACCTATAGATGGGATATTGGTAAGTATGGGTAGGAGACCTGCTTGCCTCAAATGTAGGCTCAAAATACCCTGTAAAAAGGACCTTGGGATTGCCCTGCCGCCCAGTGGCCTTCAAAAGTATAAATTTCTCCTTTATAAGTCTTTTAAGAACTTTTGGCTCAAATCCCCAAGTAGAGATTATAGAGAGGAAAAGTTCCTGGCCCTGAATTACTTTCTTGGTTGGTACAATCTGATCTCCATAGTAAAACGGGTGATCAGGGCTAAGCTTCCGGAGATACGCTAAGTTCCTTTCTATTGCGGCCTTGAGAGAGGCCAGATCCATGTCATCAGAAAAAACAGGATAAAAATAGCGCACCGCTCTCAAGGCATCCTGGGGGCTCCTGGCCTCTTGTTTTAAAACTGGGGCGCATCCGAAAAGGGCCAGGGCGATAATTATAACAACACAAAACAAAAGATTTGCTATTTTTTTAGATCTCATTTGTCGATCCGATTAAAAAGAGGTTTGGGTCTTTATGTTTTATAAGGCAAAATATCCAAAAAAGATGAAAGGATCAAGGAATATGCTAAGCCAAAGAGTGTTCATTTTAACACACATTCATGTGGCTCCTTTGCCACAGCTTTCGGGTGCATGGATTGAATTTTGTTCCTAAAGACAAAAGGCCAATAAGGTGGCTGACAAAAAAAATGTTAAATAATAATAAGTTAACCATTAATTATGTTCCGTTTTAATAAAATTAAATAAATGGCATAATGATTGCTAATCAAGGGTCAGATCTTTTATGCGGAAGGAGCTGAATGTGGATTATAAGCAGCGGACGCTGAAAAAGGAAGTGGGTTGTACTGGAGTTGGACTTCATTCGGGTGAGAGGGTGAAAATCAAGGTAAGGCCTGCCCCCCCTGATTCGGGTATCTGTTTTGTAAGGACAGATTTGGCTGGTTCGCCTATGATAAAGGCCAGCTTTGAAAATGTAATAGATACCACTCTTGCCACTACCATTGGCCACAATGGATGCAGGGTGGCCACCATTGAGCACTTGATGGCAGCCTTTTTTGGGTTGGGCATCGATAACGCCATCGTAGAGATAGATGGCCCTGAGGTGCCCATTATGGACGGCAGTGCCGCCCCTTTTGTATTTCTACTGCGGAGTGCTGGGATCGAACCGCAAAACAAGGCCAAGAAGTTCCTGGTTATCAAACGCCCGTTCCAGGTAAAGGATGGTGACAGATCAGTGCGCATCACTCCCTCCAAGGAATTGAGAATTACTTACACCATTGACTTCAACCATCCCTTGCTCCGTAACCAGACCTTTGAAACCACCTTTTCCAGCAAGGAATTCACTAAGGAGATCAGCCGGGCAAGGACATTTGGATTCCTGAAGGACGTTCAGGCCCTGAAAAGGGCGGGGCTTGCAAAGGGTGGTTCACTTGACAATGCCATCGTGGTGGATGATTTTAAGATCCTCAATGAGGATGGCTTGAGGTATAAAGACGAGTTTGTCCGCCACAAGATACTGGATTTTATAGGAGATTTGTCGATCTTGGGAGCTCCTGTAATAGGGCATTTTGAGGTAGAGCGCTCAGGTCACTTCCTCAACCAAGAGATGCTGCGGAAGCTGATGAAATCAAAAGACCATTGGGAAGTGGTTTCCTTTGATATAAAGAGGCATAAGGTTCGCCCCGAAGTAAATGCCCCCTCCTTTGCACTTCCAGAGACTGTTGCGGTTTAACAATCCCCTCCCTCCCTACAACTTGAGCGGTTAGCAGATGAAGACCCGGTCTCCAGAGAGGAGACGGCCTTCATTTATTCTGAACGCTGGCGTTGCCATTGCCGTGCCGTTAGGATATCCCTTGCTTTTGTCCTTGCTGTCAAGTATCATCCAAGAGTGCGGATTTCATGGTGATTTTGACTAGTTGTAGAAGCTGAAAGAGTGGCGGGGCTTGCAATGGTTTTCGCGCGGTGGAATTTCATCAGAGTCGTGTTATCGGTCCTTATATTTCTCTTTGTGGCTGAATATGGGAAAGAAACATATGCCAGAGAGAGAAAACCAAGGATAACGGATATCGTGGTTACCAGCACCCGGGACCATTTGCTGGTCTATTTTACCGTAAAAGACTGTTTTTCTCCTGATATCACAAAAGCCATCTTGAGTGGGATCGAGACAACCTTCACTTTCTTTGTAAAGCTTTATCAGCCAAGAGAGCTGTGGTGGGACGAGAAGCTGGCCGATGTGGAGGTGAAGCACTCCATAAAATACGACAGTTTGAGAAAGGTATTCCACCTTGACTTGCCCGAGCGTAATGGTGGCCCTTTTGAGGTAAAGGACTTTGAAGAGGCCAAGTCATTGATGTCAGAAGTGGTCGGGCTAAAGGTTGTGAGGCTGGACCGGTTAAAGAAAGGGGAAAGATATCAGATCCAGATGATGGCGGAGTTGGACAAGATAAGACTCCCCTTTTACCTTCACAACATATTGTTCTTCCTGTCTCTTTGGGACTTCGAGACCTCTTGGTATGCAGTCGATTTTAGGTATTGATAAATAAGGGAAATGGTAACTTATCTGGAAGCTGAAAGGCGCGATCTCAAGAGGAGGCGGAGGGAGAGATATGCCATAATTTTCCTGCTTATCCTGGTATCGGGCCTTACCTATCTTGGGACAAGGGTTTTTGATCTAGGCATAGACCTTCCTTTTTCCAGCAGCATACTCGTCTTTGCCCTCATAAACCTCAATGTAATCCTTCTGCTCCTACTGCTATTCCTGACGGTTCGAAATCTTGTAAAGCTCCTCTTTGAGCGGCGCAAAGGCATAATGGGCGCAAAACTGAGGACAAGGCTGGTATTGGCCTTTGTAGGCCTCTCGCTGCTTCCCACCATGATCATATTCTTTGTGTCCGTCCAATTTATATCCTCGTCCATTGAGTATTGGTTCAATCTCCAAATCGAGCAATCCCTGAAGAACTCACTCCAGGTAGGACAAGATTATTACAACCAGGTGGGTGACGAAGTCCTCTCATTTGGAAACGGCTTGAGCAGGATCATTACCTTTGAAGGCCTCATGCTGGTCTCTAAAAAAGAGGATCTAGATAGATTCATAGATGAAAAAAGGAAGGAGTATCATCTTGCCTCGGTGAAGATATTTTCCAAAAAGTTGGAACTAAGAAGCCAATCTTCAGACAAAAACCTGGATTTAAGCCCCTTTGAAGATCCAGGAGCAGATTTCCTGAGGGAGGTGATCGAGAAAGGAACGGACAACAGGGTGATCCAGTCTTCACCCCATGGTGAGCTCGTGGTGGGAATTGTTCCCATATTCTCCCGGACCGAGACAAAGGCTGTGGTGGGAATATTAACCCTCTCTAAATTCATCCCGGGCAGCTTTGTAAACCGCCTGAAGGCAATTTCTACAGGGCTTCAAGAATACCACCAGCTCAAAATGTTAAAAAGACCCATCAAGCTCAGCCACATGATCACGCTTTCCATTGTCACCTTGCTGGTCATCTTTTCCGCCATCTGGTTTGGCTTTTATCTCTCCCAGGGGATTACGGTTCCCATCAGGGAGCTTGCCGAAGGCACCAAGCGGATCGCATCCGGAGACTATAATGTATTCATAGACCTGGAGGCGAGGGATGAGATTGGAGTATTGGTAAATTCCTTCAATAAAATGGCCGAAGACCTCAGAATTAGTAAGGCCCAGCTGGAGAAGGCCAACGAAGAGCTGTTGAAGAGCAATCTAGAACTTGAACAGAGACGGCTTTACATGGAAATAGTGCTGGCCAATGTGGCTGCAGGAGTGATTTCGGCTGATAGGGAGGGGAGGATTCTTACCATAAACCGCTCTGCTGGAAAAATTCTAGGGCTCGACACTTTTGATGTGCTTGGAAAGAACTACAGGGACGTGCTTTCCGCCGACTATGTCAAATTGATTGATGAGTTCTTGTCTGATAAGAGCTTTTTTAGGAAAGGGTCGCTGAGGAAGGAGATAAGGGTTGCTGTTGGCAACAAGGCCCTTACCCTTTTGGTCTCCCTCAATATGCTAAGAGATGACAAGGGCAAGAACATAGGATTTGTGGCCGTGATAGAGGACCTGAGTGAAATAGAAAAGGCTCAACGAATGGCTGCTTGGCGGGAGGTGGCAAGAAGGATTGCTCACGAGGTGAAAAACCCTCTGACCCCTATCCAGTTATCAGCCCAAAGGCTCAAAAAAAGGTACGGAGAGCTGCTCGATAGGCAAAACGGGCGGATATTCGAGGAATGCACTACTATGATTATTAGGCAGGTGGAGGAGTTAAAGAGACTCGTGGATGAATTTTCCAATTTTGCTAGGATGCCAGCGGTCAATCCTGTTCCTTCAGATATAAAAGAGATAATAACCGAGACTGTGCTTCTTTACAGAGAGGCACACAAGGACATCAAGATCTCCTTTTCCCATGACCAGGAGGTGCCCGTCTTCAATCTAGACAGGGAACAGATGAAGAGGGTCATGATCAACTTGCTGGACAATGCGGTGGCGGCCGTGGATGGGGCGGGCGAGATACACATAGT
>JAMOVZ010000404.1 GCA_027061865.1 Desulfobacterales bacterium | reverse complement strand
AACCTTAATCCGTTCTTCTACTAAGCTAACTTCAAAATAACCGATGATTGCTGTGACTATCCTTACTCCTTTTAGGAATAGGGAGAAATTCAACCGAAGGCTCCCGTCTAACAGGTTGTGGAAACAGGGCCATAAGTTCGTAAAACATAGAAGGCATGTCTGTACGAATTGGAAGGCCCATCTCTTTTGCCTCATCCCAGCTAATTGGATGATCATGAGTCCATGTCCCTTGAGAAAGTATCTCTGCAAGCTCTTTGGCCTTTTTGGGACCCATTTTATCCTCAAGCAGATGGGTTACATTTTTTTTCATCTGTCTCAAGGCCTTTTCTGCAATATCTGCCATAACAATGGAATTATCATCAACCTTCTCAATGGGCTTGGACTTTATAACCTTTATAATGGATGCTGCCGGGCTACTACCCATCTGTGGGTCAACTGGACCGAGTACTGCGTGCCTGTCCATAACTATCTCATCAGCTGCCAGGGCTATTAACGTTCCGCCACTCATGGCATAATGAGGCACAAAGGCTGTCACCTTACCACGATGATCTTTAACAGCCCTTGCAATCTGCAGTGCTGCCAAAACTAGTCCTCCAGGAGTATGTAGAACTATATCGATAGGAATATCGGGATCTGTCATCTGTACGGCTCTTATTACCTGCTCAGAATCGTTTATATCTATAAACCGCATTACTGGAAAACCAAGTAAATTCATGGTCTCTTGCCTATGAACTAGGAGAATAACCCTTGAACCTCGTTCTTTTTCTATTTTGGCAATGGTCCTTTGACGCGCCGCCTCCAACATCTTTTGTCTGAGCACAGGCTGAAGGGCTGTCAGCATAAAGAATATCCAGAAGATATCCATTGGTGTCATGTTGTTACTCTCCTTTTTCTAAAAAATCATTAATATATAAAAATCAGAATCTTTCCCTAGAATCAAGCAGACCCCAAGGCCTCATTTGATCAGGATAACGTCTTCTGCAAACACTCTTGTGCAGGAAAAATCTGTATGAAACCATCCCACAAAGAAATCCACCTGCATGTGCCCACCAGGCTATTCCACCTGCCTGTTGTGGCGATAAAAGAGAGAAGGTTCCACTAAACACTTGCTCCAGAAACCAAAAGGCCAGGAAAAAAACCGCAGGCACGTCAAAGAAAAACGGAAAAAACAAGATTGGCACCATTATTATTATCCTAGCCCTGGGGAAAAGCATATAGTACGCCCCCATGACCCCAGCAATTGCGCCAGAGGCCCCGATGGTAGGAATTGTTGAATGAGGATTGGTGTATATCTGCACCAGAGAGGCCACTATTCCGCAAAATAGATAAAATAACAGATACCTCAAAGGTCCCATCTCGTCTTCCACATTGTCACCAAAGATCCACAAGGTCCACATGTTTCCTATTATGTGAACCCAACTGCCGTGAAGAAACATACAGGTAAACAGGGGTAATATGGCCTTTGGCACAAGTCCAACACTTGCAGCCCAGTCAGGATGGGTATACCTAGCTGGAACTACTCCAAAGAGATAAAAAAGCTTCTCCAACATTGGAGGCGGAAGAGATATCTCAATAAAA
>JAMOVZ010000403.1 GCA_027061865.1 Desulfobacterales bacterium | reverse complement strand
TACATCTCGCAGCGGGGGGCCCACGAAAACCTGGACGAAGACCTGGCCCTGGACCTTGTGAGGGGCATAAACAGGGTTACTCCCGTGACCTGTTTATCACTAGTGGCCTCCACCCTCCTTACAAGACATAGAAAAGGCTTTTACCTTCCAGAACTGGAAGATGCCGTAACTGACCTCCTCCGATACTTGCGCTCTAGAAACGCCCCCTTGTGCAGTTCCCTAGAGGATCTCGCCTCAAGCCTCCCTGAGACCGTGGACATGCTTGTTGATTGGAAATTCTTGAAAGTCGTGGACGAACCAGGCAAAAAGGCCCCTTACTATTCCCTTAATCGACAGAGCCTAAGGGAGTTGGAATATTACAAGAACGGGATCGTCCATTTCTTTTTGCCTGTCTCCTTTGTGTCTTGTGCTTTGCTCTCTTCTCCCCATGAGATGGTGGAGCGCCGCTACGTCGAAGAGATTTATTCCTTTCTTATTGAATTATTTGAAAAGGAATTCATCTTTGACCATGACAAGAACAACTTGGCTCCCGTCTTGGAGAGCACCTTGGAATTTTTCAGCTCCATGGGATTGCTCAAGGGCGGGGACGGAGCCACAAAGATAATGCTTACCAAATCAGGCTTTGATAAGCTTCCCCTATGGGGAGGGCTCATAAAGAGCTTTTTAGAGGCTTACTGGATAGCCTCAAAGGTGCTAATTGAAGCAGAGGAAAAGCCGAGGAAAAGATCAGATCTCCTTAAGCGCATGAACTCATTGGGCCGGGAATTCCACAAGTCCGGCCTTATAGACAACCAGGAGGCCATATCCCAAATTACATTCAGGACCGCTCTGGAATTCTTCAGCCAGCGCTTTCACCTACCTCAAGACGCCGAAGCCTTATCCAGCCTTGCAGAGCGCCTAGACCACCTCCGCAAAGTGTAACCCCTCCCCCCTCAACCACCTACTCAACCTCACTTTTACTTCGCCCTCCTTTTGCTTAATACCAGGTGGGCGAGTTTCCTCGGAGTACTCTCCCAGGGCTGACAGTCGCCTTAGGGACCGACAAAGTGGAACGGGATGTTCCTGAAGCGGCGTGTTTTGGCCCCAGTAGCCAGGAAGGTGGAGGGGCCAAAACACGCAGTGAGTGGAGCCACGATGGCGAAGCGGGCCTAGCGGAAGGAATATGCCGTTCCGCACATGCATTCTCGAGCGTATTAATACCTTTGAGCTAGTGAAAACATCATATAAAGTTGGGCCGATGTTACACGAAGTGGTACTCTTTCTCCTTCAGCTTTGCATGTGCCGCTGCCAGCCTTGCAATAGGCACCCGGGGGGGCGAACAGGACACATAGGTCATCTTGATATGGTGGCAGAAGCGGATGGCATCGGGGTGCCCGCCCTGCTCACCACAAATACCGATCTTGATGTCAGGGCGGGTCTTTCTTGCCCATTCAATGGTTATCATCATGAGTCTGCCCACGCCCTTGATGTCCAAGACCTCAAAGGGATTGTGCTGGAGGATACCCTTTTCATTATACAAAGGCAGGAACTTGTTTTCTGCATCTTCCCGCGAAAAGGAGAAGGTTGCCTGGGTGAGGTCATTGGTGCCAAAGGAAATGAATTCAGCCAGTTCCGCTATTCGGCCTGCCCTCATGCAGGCCCGGACCACCTCAATCATTGTCCCGAATTTGTATGGGACCTTGATCTTGTGTTTTTCTTCCACTTCCTTATGTATGGCGGTCACATAACGGTGGACATATTTGAGTTCCTGAAGGGTGCAGACCTGGGGGACCATTATTTCAGGGACCATCTTGCCCCCATCTTTGATGTGTTGAGCCGTTGCCTCAAAGATGGCCCTTATCTGCGTACTGTAAATCTCGGGATAAGTGATCCCAAGCCTGACTCCCCTGTGGCCCAGCATAGGGTTGATTTCGGCTAGCGCCTTTGCCTTCTTCAGTATGAGCTCTTTCTCTTCAATGAGTTTTTCAGCCGTCTGCTTGTCCTTAAGCTCCTCCAGCCCCTTTATGATTACCTCTAGGGTGGGGGCATATTTTTCATAAAGCTCTGGGTCCAGCAGCTTCAAGGTTTGAGGTAATTCCGCCAAGCCCTCTAAGGTGCGCTTGAGTTCCCGGAGGTGATTTATCTCATCTATCAACTCCTCAGTGGAAGGCAGAAATTCATGGATCGGCGGATCCAACAACCTGATGGTTACTGGGAAGCCATCCATTATCTGAAAGATTTCTTTAAAATCCTCCACCATGAAAGGCAATAGCCTGTCCAAAGCTGCCTGCCTCTCTTCGGCAGTCTCGGCAAGGATCATCTCCTGGACTATGGGGAGTCTGTCGGTCTGGTTAAACATGCGCTCTGTTCTGCAAAGCCCGATCCCAACTGCCCCATATTTCTTGGCCTTTTCCACTGCTTCTGGAGTCTCGGCATTGGCCATTACCTTGAGTTCCGCAATATCGTCCGCCCACTCAAGGAGCACCAGGAGATCTTCCACGAATTCAGGCTCTATAGTGGGGACCAAACCTTTGTAAACATTGCCCGTGGTTCCATCTATGGTGATCATGTCGCCTTCCCTGAGCACGATGTCCCCGACCCGCGCCTCCCTTGCGTGGTGATCAATGACCATTGCCTCGCAACCCGACACGCAAGGTTTCCCCATGCTCCTTGCTACCACCGCGGCATGGGAGGTCTTCCCTCCCCTGCTAGTGAGAACACCTTGGGCCGCAAAAAAGCCGTGAATGTCTTCGGGCTTGGTCTCCTCCCGCACTAGGATCACCTTTTCGCCCAGTTTGGCCTTTTGCTCAGCCCTGTCCGCGTCAAAGACGATCTTGCCAGAAGCCGCTCCCGGTGAGGCAGCCAGTCCTTGAGCCAGCACCTCTACTTCGGCATTTGGGTCCAGTCTGGGATGCAGCAATTGAGCAAGCATGTCGGGCTGCACTCTCAGGATGGCCTCTTCTTCCGTAATGAGCCCTTCGTTTACCATGTCGATGGAGGTCTTTATGAATGCCGAGGCATTCATCTTGGCATTCCTGGTCTGGAGGCAATAAAGTTTTCCCTTCTCTATTGTAAACTCAAAATCCTGCACTTCCCTGTAATGCCTCTCCAAGGTATGACGCAGGTTTTCAAGCTCCCGGTACACCTGAGGCATCTCGCGCCTGAGCTCACGGATTGGCTTCGGGGTCCTGATTCCTGCCACCACATCTTCACCTTGGGCATTGACCATATACTCACCATATAGGCGGTTCTCGCCCGTTGCGGGGTTTCTGGTAAACGCAACCCCGGTTGCGCTATCGTCTCCCATATTTCCAAAGACCATGGTGCAGATGTTCACCGCAGTGCCGTCGGCCATATCAGGAGTAATATTAAACTCGCGGCGGTAGTCCACGGCCCGCTTGCCCATCCAAGACTTAAATACGGCCTCTACAGCCAATTCCAGCTGCTCATAAGGATCCTGGGGAAAGGGTTTGCCGGTCTTTTTCTCCACTAATTTGAGGAATTCCTTGCAGGTCTCCTTAAGGGCTTTTGCATCAAGGTCCACATCGTGTTCCGCCCCATATTTTTTCTTTATTTTGTTAAAGACGGCATTAAACTCTTCATCCTTTATGCCCAATGCCACGGAGCCAAAAAGCTGGATGAGCCTCCTGTAAGAGTCATAGGCAAATCTCTCATTCCCGGTTGCCTTGGCAAGCCCTTTGACGGTTTTGTCATTCAAGCCGAGATTCAGGATCGTATCCATCATTCCGGGCATTGAAATAGCTGCGCCTGATCGCACGGAGACAAGCAATGGATTGGTGGGAGAGCCAAATCCTTTACCAGTTTTCTTTTCCAACTCCTTCATTGCCGCCATGATCTGCTGTTTTAACTCAGGCTTCAGGCCTTTTTTCTTTTGGCTTAGATAGTCTTTGCAGGCCTCGGTGGTGATCACGAATCCAGGGGGTACAGGGAGTCCGATCTGGGTCATCTCGCAGAGGTTAGCACCCTTGCCTCCCAACAGTTTTTTGTTCTTTCCGTCTCCCTCTTCAAATGAGTATACGAACTTTTTACGAGCCATTTGTCCCTCCTTGTTCCCGTTTCCTTAAATGTTCCAAGAGATATGCCAGTCCCAGCATGACTAAGCCAAGGGCCGTGACCTTAGTAAGGGTAGGATTCTTGAAGAAAAATCGCGAGATTAAGAAAGCAAAGACACCGGCCAAAAGGCATCTAATCACAAAAATTTCAAACCATCCCATGGGTTACTCGTCATTTATTGAGGCTTTTTGAAAGGAATTACGCGGGCTGGCCCCCCTGGCCCCTTCTTGCCACCCTTCTCTTTTGAGGTCTTTTCAGTTTCCACTGCCCTCTTTACTTCTTCGAGCCTGATGGGATTGCCTCCCATGGTGAAAGGCTCTCCATTGATATATTCAGTCCTGAGGATCCAGGTCACGGTTTGGGACGGTATGGTCAGCATCAATAAGGTGACATGATACCACCCCGGCTTAATATCAGGCTCTATGGCCTCGATCCTGGCATAGACCGCTGGTTTGTCATGGTAATATATGAGTACCACATCCCCTATATCAGCCATCAAATATCCCCTTCACTATCCCTAATCATACTGCCAGGGTCTGTCCTGAGCTTGTCCACCTTCTCTTCAAATGAAGCTCCTAAATCCACTCCCATTCTTTTGGCACGCCATTTTGCATGGAGACCTATGTTTCTAGTATCCTTATAGAAACCGTCGGCCTTTTTGGCCCGGGGATCGTAGTTTTCTAACCGGTCCCGCTCTGAGACATGATAGGCCACCCTAGAAATAATTTTCTTGAATTCATGGCCTTGGCAGTAAGGGCATTTCAGGCCCCTTTCCTCCTCAGGCCTCATGATGAGGCTCTGAAAAATTTCCCGACACCGGCCACATTCGTATTCGTATATCGGCATTGTTAATATTTTCTGACTGTTAAGAGTTTTTATAAGGTATGGATTCTAACAAACAATCTTTTCCCTAGCAACATGAATTGCTGACCTCATATTTGTTCCCGCTTTGCTTTGAGAGTTCACCTTTATTTTTCTTGACTAGGGTTTTCCCAATGTGGCATGTAACAGTTGCCTCAATCTGCGGATCTAAAACAAAAATTTCAAGAATAGAAGAGGAAAGCTATGAGCGATAACAAACCAAATGGATCAGTAATGGTGGTAGGGGCAGGGATGGCTGGAATTCAGGCATCCTTGGACTTGGCCGAGGCGGGCTATACAGTCTATCTGGTGGAACAAAACCCTGCTATCGGTGGGCTCATGACCCAATTGGACAGGACCTTTCCCACCAACAACTGCGACCTGTGCACCTTATCTCCTCACCTGGCTGAAACCGGAAGGCAATTAGGCATTGAGGTCTTGAATTTGACCCAAGTAAAGGATGTACAAGGCGAAGCAGGGAATTTCAAGGCAACCCTCATCTCCAAGCCCAGATATATAGATACATTCAAGTGCACCGCATGCGGTGAATGCCACAAGAAGTTTCCCGAATGCGTGAATTTCACCCCAGGTCTTGACCACAGGGCTCCGACCTGTATGAGATATCCCAAAGTCATACCAGAGGCCTTTTCCATTAATATGGAAAAATGTAATGATGTGGACTCCCTCATTAAGGTATGCCCCGCAGGGGCCATAATCCCAGATGATTCGGAAAAGGTTTTTGAGATCCAGGTAAGCTCCATCGTACTTGCCCCGGGTGCCGAGCTGTTCGATCCCCAAAAACTGCCCGACTATGGCTATGGAAAATTCAAGAACGTGGTAACAGGCTTAGAATATGAGAGGATACTTTCGGCATCTGGCCCGACTTCGGGGAATTTGGTGAGACCCTCGGACGGAAAGATACCCAAGAAAATCGCATGGATTCAATGTGTTGGCTCCAGAAACCTTAACCAGGCCGATGTTCCTTATTGCTCCAGCGTTTGCTGTATGTACGCCCTCAAGGAAGGCATAATCACCAAGGAGAGGTTCCGGGACGATATAGACATGGCCGTGTTTTATATGGATATGAGGACCTGCTGGAAGGACTATGAGATTTATTACCAGAAAGCAAAGGATGACTACGGCATCAAGTTCATTCGGAGCAGGCCCCATACCATTGATTGCGATCCTAAAACTGACAATCTGCTAATTACTTATACCGGGGAACGTCAAAGCCAGCCTGTAACTGAATCCTTTGATATGGTGGTGCTTTCCACCGGTTTTCGTGTCCCTTCTCACGTGATCGAATTGGCAGAAAAACTGGGCATTGAACTGAATGAACATAATTTCGTGTCCACCGGCAGTTTCAATCCCGTGGCCACTTCAAGGGA
>JAMOVZ010000402.1 GCA_027061865.1 Desulfobacterales bacterium | reverse complement strand
TTACACGCTTTGGGTACAGGGTGGTGGTTGCTGAGAACGGGAAAGAGGCCTTGGAAGTTTACAAGGACAAAAAACAAGAGATAAGTCTAGTTATACTCGATCTCATAATGCCTGAAATGAGTGGAGACCAGTGTCTGAAAGAGATTCTGAAAATTTCACATAATGCCAAAGTGTTGATCGCCAGCGGCTATGCCCCAAATGGCCCTTCCAAGGAGCTGGTAACTATTGGGGCCAAGGGATTTGTAAGCAAGCCTTACGAGATCAAGGATATGTTACAAACTATAAGGAAGGTGCTTGACCAATAGGGAAAGCTTCAGGGCTCTGAGATCAAGAAAGGGGCTATCTGGCAAACTCTGGAAGGAGTGTCTGAATTTCACTGAAGGCCGCATCCACCTCTCGGTAAACCTTTTTCAGCTCATTTAAGGCCTTGGAGGAGAGAGGTATATTTTTCGAAATCTTGATCTTCCCTAAGTGGATCAACTCCCTTACTTCGTTTATCACCCGTGCGAAGTGATAAAGTGAAAGGATGAGGTCACGGGCCTGTCTAGCTTCCTCCTCGGAGAGGTCCTGGCTTGAGAGGCTCGTAAGGAAATCCATTATTGTCTTTTGGAGCCGTGAAGCGGCGTCTGCATAGGTCTGTCCTTTTTCAATAAGTTCCTTCTTGTTGTATGTGAAACCATCCATGCTGGCTTTGACCGCCGCCCTACAAAGCCATCCTAACCGCAATATTTCCTTCAACGCAATGGCAAGGCCAACGGGGGGCTCTGCCGTATACTCCTTCATCAGGTACCTTGGCTCACCCAAATCAATAGCCACACTTTTCTCCTCAGGCACAAGGCGGGTTATGAGTGAGGCAAAGGGCCGCACAATGGGCAAAAAAATTACTGCATCAACCAGCTTGATCATTACATGGACATTGGCGATTTGGCGGGCGAGGTCCCCTCCCAGGGCCGGTATTGCCCAAAGATAAAATGGGCGGATTATGACAAGAGTAAAAAATGCTCCAAACACATTGAAGAATGTATGGGCCAGGGCAACTCTAATGGCTTCCCTGCTTGCCTTGACAGAGGCAAGCAGGGCCGTAACACAGGTCCCAATGTTACATCCAAGGATCAAGGGAAGAGCCTCATCAAGGCTATGGACCGTTCCCTGCATGGCAAGGATCACTATGAGGCTTACCGTGATGCTGCTGCTCTGAACCACGGCAGTGGCCACAGTCCCTATAAGCAGCCCTAGCAGGGTGCCGGAAAGTGTACCGCTGCTTAGCGTGAAAAGGCGTCTTATAAGGCCTTGGGCTTCAGGTGGAATAGAGTTTTTCATTATGGCTATGCCCAGGAAAAGGAGCCCGAAGCCTAAAAGCGCGGCGCCGCTGTGTCGGAAGCTGGAGCTCCGGGAAAAAAGATACATGACCATGCCGAGGCCTATGGCGGGAAGAGCCAGTTGGTCCAGCTTTAGTGCTACTATTTGGGTAGTTACGGTGGTGCCAACATTTGCTCCCAAGATGATGCCAATAGAGTGGACGAAATCCAGCAGCCCTGCATTTACGAAGCCCACCACCATAACTGTGGTGGCGCTGCTGCTCTGTATTATAGCCG
>JAMOVZ010000401.1 GCA_027061865.1 Desulfobacterales bacterium | reverse complement strand
GGTGCGAGATCTGCCTGGCCGCTGACAGGGTAAGATTCGCGGCAGAGACCTACATGGGTCTTGTTGAAGTGGGAGTTGGGGTGATTCCTGCAGCTGGCGGCACCAAGGAGTTGTATCTCCGAAACACAGAGCATCTTTTTGAGGTCCAAAAGGGAGGGATTTATCCCAGGCAAATAGAATTGATGCCCTTTGTTGCAAGGGCCTTTGAGACCATAGCCATGGCAAAGGTCTCCACTTCAGGGCCTGAGGCCATAAAATTGGGCTATCTGAGGCCCACAGACAAGATGACGGTAAATCGCGACTACCTGATCCAGGATGCAAAGAACACGGTGCTAGCAATGCTCATGGAGGGCTACAGTCCCCCTGAGTTCAAGGATGAGATAAGGGTTGCAGGCAGAGACACGCTTGCCATGATCAAGCTGGCTTTATGGAGTATGCGCGAGGCAGGCTTTATAACAGAGCACGATGTCACTGTCTCTGAAAAGGTGGCCTACGTGCTCTGCGGTGGGGATGTGGACCCTGACACCAAGGTCTCCGAGCAATACCTATTGGATCTAGAAAGAGAGGCATTCTTAAGCCTGTGTGGCCATCCCAAGACTCAGGCCAGGATGCAACACATGCTCACCACAGGCAAACCCCTCAGGAATTGATTCCGGGCCATGGTGAATCAATGGGAGGTGGGATTGGTTGGATGAAAGAGCGCTTTCCCAGGACAACCTTGTTTATAGGGAGGAGAATACCATGAGAGAAGCCGTTATAGTAGCCGCATGCAGGACAGCAGTGGGCAAGGCCCCAAAGGGCACACTGAGGAAGACCCGCCCCGAAGATATGGGATGTGCGGTTTTAGGAGATCTTCTAAAAAGGGCAGGAGATCTCTCCCCGGAGCTGATTGATGATGTGATAATAGGGTGCACCTTTCCAGAGGCCAGCCAAGGGCTGAATCTTGGCCGTGTATTGGTCATGTCCATGGGGTGGCCAGATAGAGTCTCTGGAGTTACAGTAAACAGGTTCTGTGCTTCAGGGCTGGAGGCCGTTGCCATCGGGGCTGAAAAGATCATGTGTGGATACTCTGACGTGGTAATTGCAGGCGGTGTCGAGAGCATGAGCCTGATTCCCATGGGCGGCAACATGATGTATCCCAATCCTGCCCTGGTGGAGACCCGGCCAGGGGCGTTTACTGGTATGGGCCTTACGGCAGAAAATATTGCTGAGCGCTACGGGATAACCCGGGACGAACAAGATGAGTTTGCTGCCAAGAGTCAACAAAAGGCGGAGGCTGCCATCAAAGGGGGAAAGTTTAAAAGTCAAATAGTCCCCCTGAAAGTGAGGAAGCAGGTGCAATTGCCAAATGGCCGTTTTGACTATGAAGAGATCATCTTTGATACAGATGAAGGGGTTCGCCCGGGAACCACAAAGGAAAAAATCGCCCATCTCAAGCCTGTATTTAAGGTCAATGGAACGGTTACAGCGGCTAACTCCTCTCAGACCAGTGACGGGGCTGCTGGATTGATCCTCATGTCCAAGGAAAAGGCCAACGAGCTGGGCCTAACGCCGATGGCCACATTTCGTTATTATGCGGTCGAGGGTTGTGCCCCTGAATAC
>JAMOVZ010000400.1 GCA_027061865.1 Desulfobacterales bacterium | reverse complement strand
CTTCTCACTGACCTCTACCAACTAACCATGGCAGGGGGATATGTGGAGGAAGGGAAAACAGGCCAGTGGGCCAACTTTGACTATTATTTCAGGAGCATTCCAGACGGTGGCGGCTACTGCGTGCTTGCAGGCCTCGAAGACCTCATTGACTATATTGTGAATGTGGAATTCAGCCAGGATGACCTGTCCTACCTGGAAGAACTGGGGCTCTTTTCCAGCAAGTTTCTCCATTACCTGGAGAACTTCAAGTTTTCCGGCCACATGTGGGCAGTGCCTGAAGGGACCCTGGTCTTTCCCCACGAGCCCTTGATCAGGGTAACCGCTCCCCTGCCCGAAGCCCAGATAATCGAGACGACCCTTCTTAACATAATGAACTTTCAGACACTGATTGCCACCAAAGCGGCCCGTATCTGTTGGGCAGCCAACGGCGACCCGGTCATTGACTTTGGATTGAGGAGGGCCCATGGCCCCCACGGGGCGCTCATGGCATCAAGAGCAGCCTATATCGGAGGGGTTCAAGCCACATCCAACGTTCTGGCGGGCGAATTATATGGGATACCAGTAAGAGGCACCCATGCCCACTCGTGGGTAGAGAGCTTTCCCAGCGAACTGGAGGCATTCAGGGCCTATGCCAGGGTGTATCCAGAGTCCTGTGTGCTTCTTGTAGATACTTATGACACATTGAAAAGTGGTGTGCCCAATGCCATCAAGGTGGGCCGCGAATTGGCGGAGAAGGGATATAAACTCAAAGGAATCAGGCTTGATTCTGGCGACCTGGCCTACTTGAGCAAGGAGGCCCGAAAAATGCTGGATGAGGCAGGGTTCAAGGACGTGATCATCATTGCCTCCAGCGACCTTGACGAATGGCTCATAGAGAGCCTGAAGAGGCAAGGTGCCAGAATAGACCTATGGGGTGTAGGAACAAGGCTGGTGACATCCTATTCCACCCCTGCCCTTGGGGGTGTCTACAAACTCACCGCCCTCAGCGAAGATGGCGGCAAAATGGTCCCAAAGATAAAGAGGTCTGACAACCCTGAAAAGATAACAAACCCGGGGATAAAAAAGCTTATCCGCATGTATGACCAAGAGGGCCAGATGCGGGGGGATGTGCTGTTCCTGGAAGAAGAAAGGCTCCCTAAGGGCCGCGCATTTAGGGCCTATCACCCCATGTTTCCCCATGTGTTTAAGACCTACCCAAAGGAATTTGAGATGAAGGAGTTGCTCGTCCCTGTGTTTAAGACAGGGAACTTGGTCTACAAGCTGCCCAAACTGGATGAGATTCGAAATTTTGTGATAGAAAATCTCAAGCGCCTGGACCCTGGGTACAAGCGCTTCCACAATCCTCATGTCTATCATGTGAGCCTAAGCCCCCGTCTGTTCAAGACCAAACAGAAGCTACTTCGCCAGGCAGCCTTATCCTCTGGCTAGAACAATCTGTTGGGGGAACCAAAGCCATTAGGGAGTAACCTTGGCCCTGGCCTTTTGATCCACAACCCTTATTATCTCCACAGGGAACAGCCTGCCAGGGCTTTCATCCGGCGCCCTGAAAACCGTCTCTAAATAGTTCTCTGTAAACCCCTGCATAAGGTTTAGGCTTCCTTGGGCCCTCCTCTC
>JAMOVZ010000399.1 GCA_027061865.1 Desulfobacterales bacterium | reverse complement strand
ATACCAAGATGGGGATGCTGTGAAGATCCTGCCGTGTCACCGGGTGGCAGACATCTCATCCTCTCAGCTGATCAGGGCTGCCTTTCCCGGCATAGCCCTTGGGGCGGAATCACTTGGGTCACCCCCCATAAGGAATCTTGCCACCGTAGGTGGAAACCTGGTGACTGCAAGGCCTGCGGCAGACCTTTCCCCTCCACTTATGGCCTATGGAGCAAGCGTGATTCTGCGCTCTTTGGGGGGTGAGAGAATGTTGGAGCTCGATAAGTTCTTTCTTGGGCCGGGTGAGACGGAGATAAAGCCGCACGAAATACTCTCAGAGATTAATATCCCTCTTCAACCAGGCCCTAATGGATGCGGCTATATTAAACTGGGCAGAAGAAAGGCCTTGGAAATATCTATAGTGAATGCGGCAGCATTCATCTCAATGGATGGCGATGGAGTCATAACTGAAGCCCGGATTGTGCTTGGCTCGGTGGCCCCTACTCCCATGAGATCGCCTAGGGCGGAATCGGTTTTAAAAGGGGAGAAACCTGGCACGAAACTCTTCGAACAAGCCGGCCAAGCAGCCTCTCTTGACAGCCATCCCATTGATGATTTCAGGGCCTCTGCTGCTTATAGAAAGGATATGGTAAGAGTGCTGACAAAAAGGGCGCTTTCAATGGCCTATGAACAGATAAGGGAGAAGTTTTAGGAGAAGTGCACACCATGAGGAAGGTCATCAACATCACGGTGAATGGCAGGTCTTATGAAAAGCCGATAAGCTCTAATCAGACCTTGTTGGATTTCCTGCGCCATGACTTGGGGCTTACTGGCACCAAAAAGGGATGTGAAGTGGGCGACTGCGGCTCCTGCATTGTGCTCCTGAATGGAAGGCCAGTCAATTCCTGCCTGGTGCTGGCGGTTCAGGCCCATGGCAAGGAAGTGGTGACAATCGAAGGCCTTGCCACAGGGGAAGGGCTGCATCCGCTGCAAGAGGCATTTATAAGAGAGGGGGCTATTCAGTGTGGTTTTTGTACACCTGGAATGATCTTGTCTGCCAAGCATCTTCTCGACAAGAACCCGCAGCCCAGTGAACTGGAAATAAGAGAAGCCATTTCAGGGAATTTATGCAGGTGTACGGGGTATCAAAAGATTATTGAGGCTATCTCTTCTGTCTCCGCCCAAGGGCAGGTTGAATGATCTCCTTGACCTCTTCTCGTAAATACTCCAGTTTTTCCAAATAGTCTTGGCTCAGGAGGTCTGGGTCAATATCAGAGCGAAGCAAGAAGTCCTTTAGCCCGCTTAGGTCCGTTTCTATGGCCTCAATTGTTGAAATGAGCTGGGATATGGACGCTTCTTTTGCAGGTTTTATTTCAGGGGCCTCAACAACAACCTCTCTTGGCTTTAAAATCAATCTTTCCCTCAATTGAGGGATGTGCACCTCAAGGCCGAAACGCCTTTCTATCTCCCTTGCAAAGGCCTGGCTTGCCTCGGGCTCACCATGGGTTACAAAAACTTTAGGATTAGACTCAAAGTGAGACATCCACTCCAATAGGTCTGCCTGGTCGGCATGGGCCGAGAAACCTCCAATGGTAAACACCTTTGCCTTCACAGCCACTGGCTCCCGAAAGATTTTCACCTCTTTCGCGCCGTCCACTATCCTGCGGCCGGTAGTGCCCTTTGCCTGGAAACCTACGATCACCAGACTGGATCCCCGCCTCCATAGATTGTGCTTGAGGTGGTGTTTTATCCTCCCTGCCGTACACATTCCATTCCCAGCAATCACTATCGCTGGACCAGGTGTTTCATTTATGGCTATAGATTCCTGGGTGCTCAAGGTGAAGTTCAGGTTTGGCATATCAAAGGGATCGTATCCTTCCTCCACTATAGCAGAGGCTTCTTCGTCATAATATTTCTTGTTTTTCCTGAATATTTCTGTGGCCTTTATGGCAAGGGGGCTGTCAAGGTATACGGGAATGTCAGGCAGGAGGCCTTCTCGGTGAAACTGCCCAAGGATATAAAGGATCTCCTGGGTGCGTTCGACAGCAAAGGCAGGAATGATTGTCTTTTCTCCGTTGGAATAGCTGTATTGAATGGCCTCCAGCAGCTCGGCCCTGCTTTCTTCAAAGCCTTTGTGCCGCCTGTTGCCGTATGTGGATTCAATAAACACATAGTCTGCGTCAAAGATCTCATGGGGATCCCGCACGATGAGCTGATCCTTTTTCCCAAGATCCCCTGAAAAGACCACCTTTACAGTACCCCCCCGGTCCTCCACCCAAAGTTCTAGAATGGAAGAGCCCAGTATGTGGCCTGCATTCCTCAGTCTGGCCTTCACTCCTTGTTCGACCTCAACGATTTGATCCCTTTCCGTAGGCTCGAAGAGGTGTAGGGAGGCCTCTGCATCCTCTGTGGTATAAAGGGGAAGCACAGGAGGCTTATTTTGCCTCTTGTTTTTCCTGGTCTGCCATTGGGCATCCATCTCTTGGATATGGGCAGAGTCAAGGAGCATGATCTGGCACAATTCGGCCGTGGGCGGGGATGTAATGATTGGGCCTTTGAAGCCATCTTTTACCAGTTTAGGTATTCGTCCACTGTGATCGATATGCGCATGGGTGAGAAAGAGAGTCTCCACCGCCGAGGGCGCATAGCCCCAGGGTGCCCTGTTTAGCTCCTCCGTGGCCCTGCCCCCCTGAAAAAGCCCGCAGTCCACCAAGAGTTTTTTCCCTTTTGGGGTCTCCACCAAAAAGTTGGAGCCCGTAACCATCCCAACTCCACCACAGCATGTAATTCTTATCATATCACTCTCTCTAATTCCGGCCGAATTGTGCAGTGTCACACACTCTGCATACCTGCACATATCAAAAATATTGATACCCCACAACCAATTTCCCAGAAATCTTGGAGAAAATTATGAGGACGGCCGAATAAAACAACCAGTTGACTATCAGGCCAAGAGGACATATAATGAATCTAGTTTCGCGGGGTGGAGCAGTCAGGTAGCTCGTCGGGCTCATAACCCGAAGGTCGATGGTTCGAATCCATCCCCCGCTACCAGTGAAAAAGCAAAAGGGGTTACAGCAAAAAGTAACCCCTTTTTATTCCCTTCTTACCGCTTTGCCCTAAATACAGCATTCCATTTCCCAATGTCCTTGTGTAAAATTCTTGCAAGCAGATAAACTGAATCAGTATAGTGCATAAAAATTGAGGCGCCCCTGCAGTAACCACCAAAACTGGAATTTTTCTAGGGGGGAATAAGTGAAGTCGAAGGTTTTGTGTTTAATAGTCATATCTATTGGGATTACTTGCCTCATTTGGGCTGCTAGCTCGGATAAATCTCATGCTGACGGTGAAGCCGGCTTTCTCTATGATTTTCTAAAGGGTCAATATCTTGTCATAGGAAAAAGGCCTGGATGCAACAAGAGTTATACTGGAAGGATCTTGGTGACACGCACGGGAGGCAGGCTGGAAATTATTCGCATCATAGGCGATACAAAGACAAGGGCCATAGGCAGGATAGAATCAGCAACTGCGGACAAGAGAAAGGTGCTCCGAATTAGATTTTCTGAGAAAAACAAAAGCTATGAAGCCACTTATATAATTTCATCGGATCTGGACAACTACCCTAGGCTTACTGGTTATGTTTACCTAGAAGGCCAGCCAACTCCAGAGCCTGGAATCGAGGCATGGTTTGTTGATTATTCGGTATTGAAGTAAATTACGCCCCTTTCCTGCCTTGTCTTTTACTCATTCTAACCAATGCCAGTGTTTTCAATATGATGATCACGAGCAGGAGCAAGTGTCAGCTGAAGGCTCTTCGCCCTCTATACTTGCTGGGGAGGCACAATCAAAAGGGCCGTAATGGACTGATCTGTCCCCCATTACTTTAAAGTGAGGGGCAAATCGGGTGTTTGAAAGCATGGATGCGGTGTTTCCACAGACCAGCATGGGCTTTCCCGTGATGAAGCGATGGTGGTCATCCAGCTCAAGGTGATGCGGAAATCTCGGTACGGTTCCCAAGTAGACTGCCACCTGACCGTAGTCTTCGCAGATGTCTTCCAGGTCATCCAGCTTGAAGGCCCTGACCGTCATGGAATAGAAATCCACCATGCCGATCTTTTCTTCAATCTCGGGATTTTTCAGATCAATTTTTCGTTTCGAGATGACCCTGTAGTCAAGGCAGCCGAGCCTTAGAAGCATCCTCCTGAAGTCTTCTATATACATAGCCCCTGCCAGGCACTCGCCCAAAAGGACGGGATCGTGTTTGAGATGGCCAGGGACCCGCCTGCCGCTGAAGACATCGGAAAAGTAAAGCTCACCACCTGGTTTGAGGACCCTAAATATTTCGCTGAAAACCGCCTCTTTGTCAGGCGAGAGGTTGATTACACAATTGGAGATAACTACATCTATTGAACCATCTTCAATCCCTGCTCCCTTCAAATCCTCAATGTATCCCTTTTTAAACTCAACATTGGGCCTGTCATAGCCAAACCTTTCCATCTGGGCCTCAACATTGCGGTTGGCCACTGCAAGTTGCTCATCGGTCATGTCCAGGCCTATCACTCTGCCCCGTTGGCCTACTAATTTGGCTGCAATAAAGCTATCCCTTCCCGTACCACAACCAAGGTCTAGCACAGTGCATCCCTCGATGGCAGGGGGAATGGGGGAGCCGCATCCATAAAACTTCTCTTTCACCTCATCCACAATATAGGGAAGGACATCCCTTACATATTCGGGTAAGGCGTCAGCCGGACAGCATGCAGTGGTCTTAAGATCTTTGGATGTCTGAAGTTCCCTTCCATAATAATTTTTCACATCATCCCTGATTTTTGATTCCATTGCTATCTCTCCCATGCAAGAGCTTCCTCTTCCCGCAGTACAGGCATAACAGTGCTCCCCGGTGGTTATCTTTGGGGAGAAGTCAGAAAAGTCTATCTCCCAAAATTTTTTTCGCTCATAACCCTTTACGGGAAGGCCAAGGGCAAGATTGAAGTCACAGTCATATACGCAGCCTTGATAGTCCACAGAAATCAATTCCTTGCACATGATAGAGCCGATGGTGGCAGGATTGAAATTGGCCTTGAGAGTGTTCAGATAGTCTTCAAGAAGCCCTTTGGCCTCGAGTGCCTTTTTGAAACGACCAATTGGAGAATTTACGATGGTGTAAAGATTATTAAATTGAATAGAATAGCGCTCTTTTAATATCTGCCTGAAGATCCTCTCGATTTCTGCTTGGGGCGGGGGAAGTTCAGTTTCTAATGGATTAAAGACCAAGTCAAGGTCCAAACCGTTTGTCCCAAATCCGAGTTCATTAAGCCTTTTCAAAAGCCCTATGGATCTTTTAAAGACACCCTTTCCCCGCTGCTGGTCAGTCACATCGTCAAAAGTGCCTGGAAGAGAGGCGATGATCCTCACCTTATGTTCCTTGTAGAGGTCAATATAGAAACTGTATTTTGGATTCTGCAGTACCGTAAGGCTAGTTCTCACAGTAAGGGCTTTTCCGGCACCTGAGAGTTTTTCCACAAACAGCTTGAAGGCAGGGATCATTTCAGGGGTTCCACCAGTAAACTCGACTTTCCGGATGGGAAGTTCAGCAAGCTTTTTGATTATCTTGACCGCTGTTTCCTGATCCATTATCCTGGTCCCCTTTGGGGATGCCTCTATATGGCAATGCCTGCATGCTTGGTTACACCTGTTGCCCAGGTTTACTTGCACGGTCTTAAGCTCTCCTCTCTTGATGTGAAGCCCGTTAAGATTTGGCACTATATCTTGATTCTTCAATTGACACGCTCCTGTTTGCACATATTTTCCTATGAAGAATAATACTATTCTGTTGGCGTTATTGAAACACTTTACTCTAAATACCGGCTTTTACTTTTTCCCGGCTCTAACATCATGCCATAGATCAGGAATAATACTTGAAAGATTTTGGGGCTTTTCCGCCCTTAAGATAATGAGCCTCACAATGAGCACTCTTTTAGGAAGCCAACTCCTGGGCCCGGAAGGAGACAAGGCCAAAATATTAAACATGCCGGTGCCTGTTTCCGATCAAGAAAGGGAGATCATCAAAAGGATAGGCGAGGATAGGCATGATGGAAGCGGAAGCCCTTAAAAGAAGGATATATGCGCGAATTGACGAGCTTCCCACCATACCTGCTGTTATCCCTAGGCTTGCAAGGGTGCTCGCAGATGAAGGCCATGAGATAAAAGAAGCCATTGAGGTGATCTCGCAAGATCCAGCACTAACTTCTAAGATTTTGAAGGTAGCAAATTCCGCCTATTATGGCTTCCCGCAGGAGATAACCACATTGGAGCGAGCCGTTGCACTTTTGGGCTCGAATATGGTGAAATCTTTAGCTGTTTCGGTAGGTGTGGTCCATTCGTTGCCGAAAGGGAAGGGGTGTGGAGCCTTTTCCTTAAATGGCTTATGGGTACACAGTCTGGCGGTGGCCAATGCGGCAAGAAAGTTATCTGCCCTTGCCGAGGCCAAGGGGAGGGAAGAAGTCTATTTCATAATGGGACTTCTGCACGACATTGGAAAGTTGGTTTTGGCCGAGTTTTTCCCAGAGGAATTTGCGGAAAGCTTGGGCCAGACAGTGAAATGCAATATCCCGCTTGCTCAAGCTGAGAAAGAGACCATAGGCATGGACCATGGTGAAGTTGGAGGGATGCTGCTTGAGCGCTGGAAATTTCCGGCAGAGATTCGAATCCCAATACAACTTCACCACCGTGAGGGACAAGTTCCCAATGAGTATAAAAAAGCAGTCAGGTTACTCCATATTGCTGATGAAATTGCAAGAGAGGTGGGGGTCGGGGAGGCCGGAAACATGGCGCCTCCATCAGTGCTTGAGGCCGAATTGGACCAATTGAGAATAAAAGGGGGAGAGCTTGAAAAAGTCAAGCAGAGCCTTGAGGCCTCTGCAGAGGAGCTGCAAAACCTTTTCCATGTTATGTCTTGAGTTTGCCTTTTTAAGAATCCTGTGATTTGAGCCAGGCTATATCATAGGGCATGAGGCTGATGGATATGAGCCCGTCGTCTGCCCACCATTCCATGCCACCGACCAGATCAATCCAGTGTGAGGCTTCAAGCGAGAATCCGGAAAGCTTAATATCGATGTGCAGAGGCTTCCTTGATACATTTATCAGGCAGAGCAGGGTTTCACTTTGGTCAGGCGCCACTCTTACAACACTGAATACCTTCGGGGATATATTCAAAACTCTTTGTGATGCATTGGGATGGAAGGCTTTTTCCTGGGTTCTGAGGGTTATTAGTCTTCCCAACTCCCGATTGATACGCGAGATCTTGGACAGAGGATCAGCCAAGGCCTGATTTATGAGGTCCTCTTTTATGACTGTTCGGTTGATTTCCCTGTTGGAGTTAGTTGCCAACACTGCATTAATATCGTTCTGTGTCCCAATGAGGCTGTGGAGGTATATACCTGGCACACCCTGTAAAACCAGGGCAATTGCCCTGGAAGCCACAAACCTCTTTACTTGGAAGGCGATGTCTTCCCCGGAGTCTTCCTTGTTCAAGGCGCTAAACCAGGTGATGTTGATCTCATAAGGCTCCTTCTCACCCTCGGGCCCGCCTTTGTACGAAATTAGGCCGCCATGGTCCACAGCCCTGTCTATGATGAAGTTAATCTCCTCAGTTGGCAGCAGATCTCTAACCCCCATTAGCCCAATGCCATCATGGGAGTCGAGGAAGTTGAAAAAGGTGGCGCACGGCGAGGGATTTTCCAACTGTGAGGCCCATCGTGAAATGGCCGTGGCATCTTCCCTGTAAAATGTGTAGAGAACCAGGGGAGGGAGGGCAAAGTTATAGACCATCTGGGCCTCGTCATAACCATCTCCGAAATAAGATATGTTTTCATGATGGGGCACATTGGTCTCTGTAATAATTGCTACCTTGGGGGCCACCACATCCAGTATGTCTCTGAAGAGCTTTATTATTTGGTGAGTTTGCTCAAGATGGACACATCTGGTGCCTGGCTCTGCCCAGAGGTAAGTTACCGCATCCAAACGGATAATATCCGCACCTCGCCTAACATATGTGAGCAGGATCTCTATAACCCGCATTAGAACCTGGGGATTCTTGTAGTTCAAATCTATCTGGTCAGGAGAAAAGGTGGTCCAGACGTATTTTTTCCCTGAAATGGTGAGAAATGGGGTCAAAATATCAGATGTTCGAGGCCTAAATATTATTTTCTTTTGTTCTGGGGTAAGGGCGTCAGGGGAGTCATAAGAGATAAAGAAATTCTTGTAAAATGGATTTCCATTGAGAAATTCTTGAAACCATCTGCTCTTGGATGATACGTGATTTATCACCCCGTCAAACATAAGCTTGTAAGAACTCTTCAGCCTTTCTATATCATCCCACGTCCCAAGGTGGGGATCTACGGTTTCAAAGTCTATGACCGCAAAGCCCCTGTCAGATGATGAGGGAAAGAAGGGAAGAATGTGAAGAGTATTAATAGTGCCTTCAAGGTAGGTATCACAAAATCTCGCCAAAGTGGTGAGAGGAGAGGGATCATTTCCCCTTAAAAGATCACCGTAAGTAATGAGTATAATATCCTTTTCAGTGAATCTCTCAGTGGGGTTGAAGCGCTTTTCGTCCTCTATCATTCCGGGGGTCTTGTGGGCCCAGTACACCTTGAGCAACCGCTCAAGTTCAGGCATGTATCGCTTGGCTGTGCTATGGCCGTACAGGAAAGCAAGTCTGTCAAACATCCTCTTTCTTGCCTTCTTTGGAATGCGAAGAAGGGGCCTGCTGTAATCAGGTTCATGCCAATGGCAGAAGCCCTTCTTTTGATCATCCTGGAAAGAGGGCAGGGGAAAACTTTGTGCCGGTATAGGGGTCATCATTACTTGTTCCATATTTTGCAGAATGAGCCAGTAAGATCTTGACTAGTTAAATGTGTTGCCATATGTTGCATCGGCTGACTAAAAGGATACTTTAGCCTTGCCCAGCCCTGGAAGGTCGCACAGGGGGCACGAAAAGGAAAAAGAGGATGAAAAAAATCAAGTCCTTTCTTGTTCACAGGAATTTTATTTTCTCTCTTGCCCTCTTTCTCGGACTCTTTTTCGGTGAGTGGGCCAAGTTTACCAAATGGGGGGTTCTCCCTGCCTTGGCCGTGGTGATGACGGTTTCCACCCTTGGGGTTCCTAAAGGGTTTTTCAGAATTAATCGTTCCATGGCTCTTCCTATTATAGTGGGACTCCTGATGAATTTTGTAATACACTCAGGAGTCCTGATCGGATTAGGCACTTTGTTGGTCTCAGACAAGATCCTTTGGAGCGGGATCGTGCTAGTGGCGGCGGTGCCACCCGCTGTTGCCATCATACCCTTTACGGGCCTTTTGGGCGGAGACACCTCCTTTTCCCTTATGGCTACCATCGGAGGCTATCTTTGCGGTCTGCTCCTCACACCCATATTGTGCCTTCTTTTCTTGGGCACCGCCGTTATCAATCCCGGAAAGGTCCTCCTCATTCTTCTTCTGCTGGTCGTGGGCCCCATAATAGCCTCTCAGATCCTGGTGCGGCTCAAAATGGACAGCCCCATTCTTCCCTACAAAGGGCCCATCACCAACTGGGGTTTTTTCGTGGTAATTTATAGCATCATAGGCCTAAACCGGGGGATTTTCTTTAGCAGCCCAAAGGACATTTTGCCCCTCTTTGCAATTTCATTTTCAGCCACTTTTCTCCTCGGGGGTGCCATAGACTTGGTGAGCCGGTTCTTGGGAATTGAGAGATCCAGAGGGATAAGCATCAAGCTCTTGGGAACCCTTAAAAACGCCGGCACTGCAGCAGGCATAGCACTGGTCCTTTTTGGAAAGACCGCTGCCCTTCCAGCGGCAATTCTGACCACGTTCATGATTGTTTATTTTATGTGGCTTAGCCTGACAAAAGGCCGAAAGATAGGGATAGAAACTTTGGCGAAATGAGGCTCATAGCAAAAAGGGGAGCCGACCAGCTCCCCTTTTTGATGTAATGCTTGAAGGGTTCTACTTTTTCTTCTTTTTCTGGTGGCACTGGGTGCACTTTTTGAATGGCGGCTTGCCTTTTCCCGCCTTTATGATTTTTTTGTGACAGCTTTTGCAGTTTTTGTGATAGGCGTTTTGCAGTTTTAAAATTTTACCTTGTTTTTTCTTAGGGTTGTGGCACTCTGAGCATTTCTTTACCGGGTCCCCCTCCTTCCACACATTCTTGCCGTCCTTATAAACGTGATGGCACTCTGTGCAGGCCACCTTGTACTCGGCTGAATGTTTTTTGTGTGAAAGTATTACGGGCCCTTTCTTGTCTTTTTTATAGCCCGAATTTTCTATTGTGACCTTTTCGGGCACATCGGCTGCTGTCAAGGCCCCTCCTGCCACGAACATGAAACAAACAAGAACACCTATAAATGCGCCTAAAAATTTCCCCTTCATTACCGCGTTCACCTCCTTTTGTTAGCCGTTAACCCCCCTCAAACTCCTGGAAACATATAAATCCACTCATGTGAAAACCTGCACAACCTTAATAAAAATTAATTACCTTGTCAAGGGAAACCCCCTCTTCCATTTTATGTGCTATCCTTTGAACCCATGGCAGCCAGTTCCCTTAGCACTTTTAAAGACTCCTGGGCCTCTTGTTCATCAACCTTGTGGATGGCAAAACCTGCATGAACTATTACATACTCCCCCACCTTGGGTTCTTCCAGTAAGAGGAGGCTGACTTCCCTGCGGGTCCCATCCATATCTATTATTCCCATTCCGTCCCTTATCTCAACGATCTTGGCAGGTATTGCAAGGCACATCGTCTTCCATCCCCATGTCCTGTTTCCTTGTGGGACTGACCCCAAGGCGGGCCAATTCCTCCAAAACCTTTGCTATCAGATCATCAATCCTGGCCCTTACAGTTTCAGTTAACTCTATGCTCAGGGTTTCAATGTCTTCTGGTTCCACGCCTATGATTACGGTCTCTGGCACTTTATCAAGGGCCTGGCACAAGGTAAGGGCCTCCAGGAGGTCTACTTGGTGAAGCGAGTTTTTGGCAAAGATCCTCTTGGGGATTTCCTCACCAGAGAGCCTGTAAAGGGTTCCTGGGCTGCCACCGTTTCTTATTGCATCCACTACGATCAGCTTATCTGGTTCCGCTATTGTTCCTAGAAGATTCAGGCCAAGCACACCGCCGTCAACCACAGAGACATGTCCTGGAAATTCATATAGTTGTTGGAGGCGCTCTATGACCCGAACCCCCAGCCCCTCGTCACGGAACAGGATATTCCCCACGCCCAATATCATGATATGAGGTTTGGCATCCCGGTCCATGGATCGAACTATATCCACAATTCATTCCAATATTCAAGGATTTTCGTTTCTCCTTTAGACGACGGCCCTAAGGGGAGGGTTGACAAAAAAGAAGCCAAGCCCTTAGAGTGCACAGGAGAAGGGCGCTATTGGGCTGGAGAAGGGCAATATTTATGGAAGATCTGTGGTTGCTGATCGGGGTGTTTGTGGGAGGTGTCTTGGTGGGGCTGGGCCTTGCCTTTCTCTTGAGGATGGTCCAGGCAAAGGGGGCAGAGGCCCTGGCCAGAGAGACCAAGGAAGCGCTGGACACCATGCTGAAGGAACTTGGCACGAGACTTCATGCAGAACGCCAGCTTACCGCAAAAGAGCTTGAAACAAAGAAGGAGCTGATAGATCAGCAGCTTAACCGGATGAACCATGACTTGGAAAACCTCTCTTCACTGGTCAAAGAGCTGGAAAAGGATAGGGCAGTGAAATTTGGGGAACTGGCCAGGCAACTCAAGTTTGCTCAAGAGCAGACCGAGGCCCTTTTTCAGACAACAAATTCTCTTAGGGAGGCACTCTCCAGCACAAAGGCGAGGGGCCAGTGGGGAGAGCGGATGGCTGAAGATGTGCTCCGTCTTGCAGGACTTGAGGAAAATGTGAACTACCTCAAACAAAAGGCCATTGATGGAACTGGGGCACGGCCGGACTACACATTTCTTCTGCCCAAAGGTTTTAGGCTGAACATGGATGTCAAGTTCCCCCTGGACAATTACCTGCGCTACCTTGATGCAGACTCTGAGCTGGAGAGGGCAAGGTATAAAAAGGAGTTCCTGCGGGATGTGAAAAACAGGATAAGGGAGATAGCCACGAGGGACTATATTGATCCTGAGCAGAACACCTTGGACTATGTGCTCCTCTTTATCCCCAACGAGCAAATATATGCATTTATTCACGAGCAAGACAGCAGCATCTTGGATGACAGCCTGAAAAGCAAAGTGGTTCCTTGCTCACCCCTTACTCTTTTTGCAGTGCTGGCAGTGATTCGGCAGGCGGTGGACAATTTCGCCCTTGAGCAGACCTCCACAGAGATCCTCTCCCTTCTGGGCGCCTTTAAGAAGCAGTGGAGCTTGTTTTTGAAGAAGCTGGAGGTCATGGGCAAGCGGATAGGTGACTTGCAGAAAGAGTATGAAACGCTTTCCACCACCAGGCGAAGGCAGCTTGAAAGGCCCCTCAACAGGATCGAGGAGATCAGAAGGGCACGTTCCATTCCGCTGCCGGGCCTGGAGGGGGACAATCCCACCCCTGAAGAGACAAGAAAGAAGTAATGCAGCGGTGGGGTGCCCCCATGGCCTTGTTTACCACCATTTGATATCAAAGCGGTCCATGTCCATAACCTTGACCCAGGCAGAGATGAAGTCTTGGATAAACTTCTCCCGGCTGTCATCGCTTGCATAAACCTCCGCTATGGCTCGAAGTTGGGGGTGATGGCCAAAGATCAGGTCAACCCGTGTGGCGGTCCAAGTGATCTCGCCTGTCTTTCTATTGCGCCCCTCAAAGAGGTTTTGATCATCAGGCACCGGGCTCCACTCAATGTTCATATCTAAGAGGTTCACGAAGAAGTCAGTGGTGAGGATTCCAGGCCGCTCGGTGAACACACCGTGAGGGGATTGCTTGAAGTTTGCGTTAAGTACGCGCATACCTCCCAACAATACTGTCATCTCTGGAGCGGTCAGGGTGAGGAGCTGAGCACGGTCGATCAAGAGCTCTTCTGGTGGGATTCCAAAATCGGCCTTGAGGTAATTGCGGAATCCGTCATACACAGGTTCCAAAAACCTGTGGGTCTCCACATCGGTTTGCTCCTGAGATGCGTCCACCCGCCCTGGTGTGAAGGGCACTTTTGTTTCACAGCCAGCCTTTTTTGCAGCCTCTTCTATTGCAGCGCAGCCCCCTAGGACGATCAGGTCGGCAAGGGAGACCTTTTTGCCACCGCCTTGGGAAGTATTGAACTCATTCTGAATCCCTTCCAGGGTGTTTAACACCTTGCCGAGCTGGTCAGGCATATTTACTTCCCAGTCCTTTTGAGGGCTTAGCCTGATCCTGGCCCCATTTGCCCCTCCCCTCTTGTCAGAGCCCCGGAAGGTGGCAGCAGCCGACCACGCGGTATAGACGAGTTCGTGTATAGATAGGCCGGAGGCCAAAATTTTACGCTTAAGCTCTGAAATATCGCCTTCTTCAATTATCTTGTGCTCAATTGGAGGGAGCGGGTCTTGCCATACAAACTCCTCGTCAGGCACATCCTGGCCCAGGTAACGACAACGGGGGCCCAGGTCTCGATGGATCAGCTTAAACCAGGCCTTGGCAAAAACTTGGGCAAATTCTTGGGGATTTTCCAGGAACCTGCGGGCGATCTTCTCATAAGCAGGATCAAAGCGAAGCGCCAAGTCAGTTGTAAGCATGGTGGGAGGGTGCTTTTTGTTGGGGTCGTGGGCATCTGGAACTATTGCAGGCGCACCCTTTGCCACCCATTGATGGGCCCCGGCCGGGCTCTTTGTAAGTTCCCATTCATAGCCAAAAAGATTCCACAAGAAGTTGTTGCTCCACTGTGTTGGAGAACTGGTCCAAGTGACCTCCAGGCCGCTGGTGATGGTGTCAGGGCCCTTTCCTGTTCCAAAGCTGCTCTTCCATCCCAAGCCCTGTTCTTGGACAGGTGCAAGCTCGGGCTCTGGTCCAAGATGGGATGCGGGGCCTGCGCCGTGACACTTTCCAAAGGTGTGCCCTCCTGCAATGAGCGCCACGGTCTCTTCATCATTCATGCCCATGCGGCCAAAGGCCAGGCGGATGTCTCTGGCAGCAGCCACAGGATCTGGGTTTCCACCTGGGCCCTCGGGGTTCACATAGATGAGGCCCATCTGGGTGGCAGCAAGAGGGCCTTCAAGCTGGCCTTCAGGGCTGCGGCGCTTGTCTTCCAGCCATTCCTCCTCTGGCCCCCAATCCACGCTCTCATCCGGCTCCCACCAGTCCACCCGGCCTCCTGCAAATCCTAGGGTTTTGAACCCCATAGATTCCAGGGCCACGTCTCCTGCTAGAACCAGGAGATCTCCCCAAGAGATTTTCTCCCCGTATTTTTTCTTGATGGGCCAAAGCAGCCGACGGGCTTTGTCCAGATTTACGTTGTCAGGCCAGCTGTTCAAAGGAGCGAAGCGCTGCTGGCCGCTGTTGCCCCCGCCACGGCCGTCAGCGATCCGGTAGGTGCCTGCACTGTGCCAGGCCATCCGGATAAATAAGGGGCCATAGTGGCCAAAGTCGGCAGGCCACCAATCCTGTGACTGGGTCATCAACTCCTTGAGATCCTTTTTTAATGCGTCGAGGTCCAGGTCTTGGAATTCTTTGGCATACTCGAAGTCCTGGCCCAAAGGGCTGCACAAGGGCGGGTTCTGGTGAAGGATTTTCAGGTTGACCCGTTTAGAGACCCAATCCTCCTTTACTTGATTACCTTTTTGGGTGGCGTTGTTCTTGTTGTTCATTTTTTACCTCCTTTTTGTTGGTTAGTTTGAGCAAATTATATTTAGCGATAATTGTTATTAAAATACAAATTATCTTTTGAGATAATAATTATTGATAAAAAGGGAAATTTAACTATGCTTTTGCGAGCATACATTTTCAGTCCTAGTTATTCTGTTTGCACTCTGGGCAGATGCCGAAGAAGTCCAGCCTGTGGCTCAATATGGTGTAGCCAGTCTTTTGTGAAGCCTCTCTGGTCAAACCGGATAGCGCCTCAAGGGGAGGGTCCACTATCTTTTTGCACCTTACGCAAATCATGTGAGGATGGGGTGCAGGATTGTTGCCATCGAAACGGTTCCCTCCTTCGGGAAATCCCAATTCCAGCACCTCACCAAGTTCTTTGAGAAGTGAAACGGTCTTATATATGGTGGCAAGGCTAGTTGTGGGAAAATCCCGCCTCACCTGCTCAAAGATCATTTCCACACTGGGGTGATTCTTGCTATGGGCCAGGATCTTGACCACAGCAAGCCTCTGGGGGGTGATTCTGAACTTCTGCTCCCTCAACTTTTCAAGCATCTGTTGCATTCTAGCCTGTGGATCCATATGTTGTTCCATAGAAAGGATAGGATGAACTATAAATGATAATCATTCTCTATAGAGAATAAATGGTAAAAAATTCTAAGTCAAGCAAAAATCTGAGGTCCGCTGGCTTGCCAATCATAAGGCGGGAAATTTTCAAAACGAATCCAAGGCGGCAAAAAATTTTTGAACCTCTTCCTCGTTATTGTAGAAGTGGGGTGAAATCCTTATGAGGTTATTCCTTTCTGATACTATGATGCCTTTTTGGGCCAGGTGCCTAAAGAGGGCCTTTGGGTCCCTCTTAGGTTTAAAACACAAGATTCCCGACCTCTCCTGCACGCCCGTGGGCGTTATTATCTTAAGGCCCCTGGCCCCCAATCCATCAATAAACCGATCGTTCAAGGCGAAAATCCTGTCCTTAATTCCCTCGATACCCACCTCCAGCAAGAGTTCAATGGCCGCGCCCAAGGCATAAATTCCCATAAGATTGCGGGTGCCAGGCTCGAATTTGGTGGCATCGGGCTTCAGCTCAAAGTGGATGTCAAAAAAATCCTCTTCCCTTGTTACACTCCTCCATCCAACCACTATGGGATCAATGAGGCCGAGGACGCTTGCATCCACATACAGCCCTCCGCACCCCATGGGTCCAAGAAGCCACTTTTGCCCCCCTGCCGCCAAGAAGTGGATGCCAAACTTCTTCACATCCATAGGGATGGCCCCCAGGCTTTGTATAGCATCAACGCAAAAAAACAGGCCCTTTTCCTTGCACAGCTCCCCTATTCCTTGAAGATCGCAATAAAAGCCCGTGGCAAAGTCAACCGAGCTGAGCGCAATCATCCTAGCCCCTGGCTGGAGCAATTTCCGAAAATCCTCCACTTCCAGCCTGCCATTCCTTCTATTTACAGGAATCAGTTCCACCCCCTTCGCCTCCAAATTCATCCAGGGATAGACATTGGCCGGAAAATCGGGCATGGAGACAAGAACCTTGTCTCCAGCCCTCCACTTTATGCCGGATGCGACGATACTTAAGCCCTCAGAGGTATTGCCCACAAAGGCGATCTCTTTTGGATCTGCACCCACAAGGGTTGCAAAAAGGCCCCTAACCCGTTCCACTCGTTTCATCCATTGAGGGTATGCAGTGATTCCCTGCTCACAGAATTCCTGCAATAATCCTTCAACGGCCTGTGCTATCCTTGTAGACCAGGGAGAGATGGCCGCATGGTTTAGGAAACAGTATCTCTTGGTGATGGGAAACAGTGCCCTATAGCGGTCAAGCTCAAATCCGGAGCTATTTTCTTGCTGACCCATTTTCAGACGACCTCAAGATTTTCTCAACAAAGCCCCCACCGGGCAGATATCCACACAGAGGGAGCAGGTTACACAAGGGAGATCTTTTGTTAGGGATGCACCATACAGGCTTACCACCGTATCAAAACCGCGCTTGGCAAAGGAGAGCATCGCGAGCGGGTGTTCCCTCTTGCACACATATATACATCTTCCACAAAGCACACACCTGTTGGGATAATACGATAAATGGGGATGCGAGTCATCACAATCCGGTTCCTTTAAGATCTGATCCAGCCCTTTAGGTTTTAGACCCACCCCCAAGAACCTTGCTATATCCTGCAGAGCGCACTTCTTGTTAGCCTCGCAGTGGGCGCAGTCCACACGGTGGGAGGAGAGGAGCAACCTCAAAGCAGAGCGCTGAAGCTCTCTTACCAGGTCTGAGTCGGTCCTCACCACCATTCCTTGTCCCACCTTGGTTGTACAAGCAGTGACAGGCCCATCCACCCCATCAATCTCAACTAGGCATAGCCTGCAGGATGCTGGCGGCTCCCCCATCCCCTCCAAATAGCAGAGGTTAGGGATGTAGATCTGGTTTTCCAGACACACTTGCAGCAGGTTTTTCCCTTCTTCAGCCTGGATAAGGGTTTCGTCCACTGTGATCTTAACTAGAGCCATAAAACCTTCAATCTTGCATATCCTCTTCTGGCCTTTCCACAATGGGGACCTTGTGTGCAGGAGAGATCTTTCTCACCGCATTGTATTCAGGGGGGCATGCCACCACACACTCCCCGCACTTGACACACAGTTCTTGATCTATGGCCTTTTTGCGGTCCCGGGTGGTGAAAATGGCCTTTGTGGGGCAGGAGCCCACACATGCATCGCACCCCCTGGCACACTTACCGAGATCAATATAAAAGGCGGTAAGGCTCCTGCATACCATGGCAGGACACCTTTTTTCCTTTATATGGGCTTCATATTCATCCCTGAAATATTTAAGTGAGGTGAGCACTGGGTTTGGGGCTGTCCTACCCAGGCCGCACAGGGAGCCAAGCTTCACATGGCGGGCCAGCTCCTCGAGCAGTTCAATGTCACCTTTCTCGCCTTCTCCCCTGGTTATCCTCATAAGGACCTCAAGCAGATGGCGGGTCCCAATTCTGCAAAAGGTGCATTTTCCACATGATTCCTTTTGGGTGAATTCGAGGAAATAGCGGGCCACATCCACCATGCATGTTTCCTCATCCATGACCACCATGCCGCCTGAGCCCATCATGGCTCCTGCCTGGGTGAGGGTGTCAAAATCAATTGGAATATCCAGGAAGGCCTCTGGCAGGCACCCTCCAGAAGGGCCCCCTATTTGTACAGCCTTAAACCCCTTCTTGTTGGGAGGCCCCCCGCAGATCTCAAAGACCAGAGTCCTCAAGGTGACCCCGGTTGGGATCTCTACGAGCCCTGCATGTTTTACATCCCCCACCACTGAGAATATGGCCGTGCCCGGGCTGCTCTCTGTGCCGATGTTACGGAACCACCTGGCCCCATGATTTAAAATAGGAGGGACAGATGCAAAGGTCTTTACGTTGTTTATGACCGTTGGCTTATCCCAAAGCCCCTTTTCTGCAGGAAAGGGCGGGCGGTGCCTAGGCATTCCCCTCTTTCCCTCAATAGAACTGACCAGGGCCGTCTCCTCCCCGCACACAAAGGCACCTGAGCCCTGAAACACCTCAACCTGTATATCAAATGAACTCCCAAGGACCGATTCTCCTAGGAATCCCAGTTGCGCTGCCTCTTCGATGGCCTTGGTGATGGTCTTTACCGCAAGCGGGTACTCGGCCCTCACATAGATAAAGCACTTGGAAGCCCCTATTGCGTACGCACATATGATCATGCCCTCTAACACCTGGTGAGGGTTGCTCTCAAGGATAGTTCTGTCCATGTAGGCGCCTGGGTCGCCTTCGTCTGCATTACAAATCACATACTTGGTCGAATTAGGCCCTTCAGCCTCCCTTGCAATCTCCCATTTCACTCCAGTGGGAAACCCTGCTCCCCCTCTGCCCCGCAAACCAGATCTCTTTACCTGGTGAATGATTCCCTCCGGCTCTAATTCCAGGGCCTTAGCCAGGGCCTCGTATCCCCCGAGGGCCACATACTCATAGATGCTTTCAGGATTAATGAGGCCGCACTTTTCCATGACCACCCTGGTCTCCTTGCTGAACCTGGGGAAGTCACTTACTGAGGGGAGCAATTCGTCAGGAGCCATTGCTCCCAGCATGTATTCAAAAAGAGGGTCGCCGTCTTTGATAAACGAGCGGATCAGCATGCGGGCCTTCCCTGGGGTTACGTTGTAATAAAGGATAGGGGGAAAGTCGGTGTAAGGGCAGTGGATCACCACAGTGGGCTCTGCATAGCAGTGTCCTGAGCAGCCCACGGTGCGCACAATTGCCTCAATTCCTTCTTCTGTCAAAAATTCCTCAAAGGCCTTTTTTGTCTCAAGGGCGCCTGCCGCGATCCCGCATGTGGCCGTCCCAATGGCTATTTTCGGCACTGAGGCAGACTCAAATCTCTGCCAATGCTGGACGGCCTGTTCCTTAATCTTCTCATAGGTGTTAAGTGGAGTTTCAGCCTTGGTCGCCATTTTCCCCAGGATCGTGTTTTTCCCTTGCTTGCTTTTCTTTTTCCAATTCAAAGCCCAGGATTATTCCCTCCACCTTGCTCGGCATCATGTGGCCCTTTATTTCTTCATCTATGACCGCTACAGGGGCCAAGGCACAGCACCCGACACAGGCCACACTGTCAAGGCTGAATTCGCGGTCACTGGTGGTCTCACCACTCTTTATGTCCAGCTTTCTTTCAAAATTCTCCAGGATGATTCCACCTCCCCGTACATGGCATGCAGTGCCAAGGCATACCTTTATCTGGTGTCTTCCGGGGGGATGGAACCTGAACTGATTGTAAAAGGTAGCAACCCCATAAACTTCCACCAAGGCAAGGCCAAGGTGGGAGGCCACTGCCTCCATAGAGATGCCATCAATGTATCCAAGCCTTTCCTGGATGGCCTGTAATATCGGGATGAGGGAGGAGCGTTTATGAGGAAAACGGGCAAGGATCTCTTTTGTCCTTGCGGCAATTACCTCTTCTTCAGAGGCCGCCGGACCCTCACCTTTATCTGAACAAGGTTTATTTTCTAACGTGTTATTGGATTCAATGTTATGCAAAGTCTTTGACTACAACTCCTCTCGGCCTCAGGCGGGCGAGTATGCACTGGGCGCACGGGTCTTTTGGATGGTCATATGCATACCAGGGAATTATCTGAAATTCAAAGGAAAAAGCAGTAAAACTGTCAAGTTGCCATACGGCCTATGCCTGTGTTAGCCTTCATTGTCTCAATGGTTGAGATTAGATAGCATAAATCAGGGGAGTGTAAAGATGACAATGGAATATCGTTGGTTGGGCCAGGAAGAGATACAAAAGCTTTCCCGCATCGTACAGGAAGATAGGATTTCCACAGGCCGATCAAACCTTGAGCTTCACGCCAGGGATCAATCACATCACGGGCCTGTAAAGCCAGAGGTGGTGATTTGGCCCATATCCCCTCAAGAGGTTAGTGAAATCTTGAGGTTTGCCAATGAGGCCAAGATCCCTGTAACCCCATGGGGGGCGGGAAGCAGCCTGGAGGGCAATCCGATTCCCGTAAAAAGGGGGATAGTGCTGGATTTCACCCAGATGAACCGTATACTGGAAATCCGGGAGCAGGACTTTCAGGCCGATGTGGAGTCTGGCCTTGTTTATAAGGATCTAAACGATAAGTTGCGCCACAAAGGCCTCTTTTTTCCTCCAGACCCAGGCGCCGGCGCCACGATAGGGGGGATGGTGGCCAATAATGCAAGCGGCACGCGGGCCCTTAGATACGGCTCCACCAAGGATAATTTGCTGAGGCTCAAGGTGGTCCTTGCTGATGGCCAGATCATTGAAGTGGGCACCCGGGCCTCTAAGAGTTCTTCAGGCTATAAACTCCTGGATCTTTTTGTGGGCTCAGAGGGTACCCTCGGGGTGGTGGTTGAGGCAACAGTAAGGCTCAGAGGGCTGCCGCAAGAGTTCTCTTCAGCTCTAATCTCCTTCAAGGAAGAGGCCCAGGCCGCAACCGCGGTCTTCGAGATGCTAAGGGCTGGGCTTGAGCCCGCTGCCCTTGAGTTATTGGACTCAGAGGTCTCACAACTTTTTGGGAGCCACAGCGGGATAGAACTCCCCCGCGCCCCAGTGCTTTTGGTGGAGTTTCATGGCCCAAGCAAGGATTATTTGGCAGAAGTGATGGCCATAGCAGAGGAGATTGCCAAAGGCTGCGGGTCCATTTCTTTCAGGTCAGGCATTGGGAGGAAGGAGCGGGACAACCTTTGGAAGACAAGGCATGCCCTTGGGGAGATAATCCCAAGGATAAATGTGGGCAGAAAGCAGTTAACCACTGATGTGGCAGTGCCCATAAGCCAGTTTCCCCGGATGGTTGCCTTTGCAAGTGAGGAAGTGAAAAAGGCAGGTATTCCTGGATACGTGTTTTGCCATGCAGGAGATGGGAACATTCATGCAATCTTCATGGGCAAAGAGGGAGACAGGGAGGAGTGGGCAAGGATCTGGGAGATCAGTGACAGGATCGTGCGGAAGGCCATTGAACTGGGAGGCACGGCCAGCGGAGAGCACGGCATCGGCCTTGGAAAGCGGCGCTATATGGCCCAAGAGCACGGAGAGGCGCTCCAATGGATGAGAAGGCTGAAAGAGCTCTTTGATCCAAATCACATACTGAATCCTGGGAAGATCTTGTGAGCCTTTAGGGCTCCCTGCCCCCCAGCAAGAGGGCAGGGAGTAAAGCATGGCTAGAAGTTAAAAAGGGAGTCCAGTTCTTCTTCTTTGATGTCAAAGACTTCATTGTGGGGTGGGAGTTTTTCGGTCATAAAGAATTCGGGAAGCCTGTCGTCTGCCTGGTTAAATCCGGCCCTGGTGTTGAAGTCCCGCTCCATCTTGAGGATCTTCTGCCCAAGGGCGGTAACATCGTCAGCAGTCATGGAAAGCCCATACTTTGCATTCACCATGTCCACAATGGCGTTAAAGGCATCAGGCATGTCCATTACGGGAAAGGCCACGAAGAGGCAAAGGCCAAGGGTGTCAATCACTGCCGTTGCAATCTGAAGGCTGCGGGACAGCTCCACCTGCCCCTCGGTCTTCAACGGATCCACATCGCCACCCACCTTCATGATATTGGTTGCAACAGCATATCCAGCAGTGTGATCAGCTCCCATGGTGGAGGTGGCATAGGTGACCCCAATCCCCTTTATTGCCCGGGGGTCATAGGCAGGAAGAGCCTGACTCTTAACCACTGGCACCCTTCGGACCCCAAAGGTCTTGCCAACAATGGCAGCCCCTGAGCCCAGGATTCTTCCTAAAGGAGTGCCTTTGCCGATTTCTGCAAGCAGCTCCTCGGCTCCTGCTGCATCGCCAAATTCTTTTATCCCTGCTTCCATGGCCACAGCTATGGAGTTTCCTATCTCAATGGTGTCCAGGCCATAGTCATCACAGGCCCTGTCAATTCGGGCGATTGCATCCAGGTCGTCAATTCCGCAGTTTGGCCCCCACGCCCAGACCGTTTCGTACTCAGGCCACTTGGTGAGATAATTGCCCTGCTGGTCAAGGTAGATGCCAGAGCAGCGGATGATGCACCCTGACATGCATCCGTGGCTGACTACACCCTTCCGCTCCTGGGTGATCTGGTTGAGGGTTTCTCCAGCCACCTTTTCCGCGCCTTCAAATCTTCCAGAGCTGAAGTTACGGGTGGGAAGCCCGCCCGCCTCATTTATGATATTGATCAGGATGTCTGTTCCATAGTTGGTAAGTCCCTGGCTGGTTACTGGATGCTCCTTCAGGGCATTTGTAAAACGTTTGGAAGCCTCTTTAAATGCCTCCTTGTCCTTTATTGGCGCCAGCTCGCCACCCTCTGGATCAATTATAATGGCCTTGAGCCCCTTTGAGCCCATTACAGCACCCATGCCCCCGCGGCCTGCATGGCGTGTGGGCCGAATTTCTCTGTCCGTGAAGGCAACGCTGGCCCCTGCCATCTTCCACTCTCCTGCCTGCCCAATGCTCACATAACCCACCTTTTCGCCAAACTGGCCCTTAAGCCTGTCAACAGTGTCATAGTTGCCGAGGCCTTTCAGGTCATCAGCAGGGGAGAGTTCGTATTTGTCTTTGCCCACAAACAGCTTGTAAAGCTTGCCCTCTTCAGGGAGCCCTTCCACCACTATGGCGGCAATGCCAAGCCTTGCCAGGTATTGACCTGCTTGGCCCCCGGAATTGGATTCCTTGATGGTGCCAGTAAGGGGGCTTTTTCCGCCAACTGATATGCGGCCTGAATTGGCGCATGCTGTTGCCCCCAATAGCCCTGGGGCAAAGACTAGTTTATTGTTAGGGCCAATGGCAGAGCAGGTAGGTGGGACCTCCCGGGCAACGATGGCCGATGTGAGCCCCCGTCCGCCCAGTCCTTGGTAATGCTCAGGAATGTCCTCAACGTTCACTGAAAGATCTGACATGTTGACTCTCAAGATCTTGAACATGGCGGCCTCCTTTCTTCTTAGGTGGGTTAAATGATTACTAAAAATGGTGGGCAGCCCTCTCCTGGTGAGGACTTTAAGACATCATAATTGAATATAAATTAAAGACCGCCAAATCGCAATTGAAATCCACTAAGATTTTCAATGCGTTATATCAAATTTGACATAATTCGATCTGACGTCTTATCCCAAAGGATTTCAAAATTAAGGCAACGAGAAAGTTTTCCTAACTGATTATCCCTCGGGAGTATTTTGTGACGAGGATTCCTTCTTCAGTGTCATGTATAAATCAAAGGCCTTTTGAGGTGTTTCATTTTCATGGACCACCGCCTTTATAGCTTGAAGCATTGCAGTTGGTGCCTCTGACTGAAAGATATTGCGCCCCATATCTACCCCTGCAGCACCCTGTTGTACTGCATTATAGGCCATAGTCAATGCATTCAATTCAGGAATCTTTTTACCTCCTGCCATTACTATGGGTACGGGGCACGAGGCAGTAACCGTCTCAAATCCCTTTTCCACATAATATGTTTTTATGTAATGGGCTCCCAGTTCAGCACAAATCCGGGTAGCAAGCCTGAAGTATCTGGCATCTCTCGCCATGTCTTTTCCCACTGCAGTTACGGCTAATGTGGGTATACCATAGCGTGTGCCCAGGTCCACCATGCGCGTCATGTTTATAATAGACTGGCGCTCATATTCCCCTCCTATAAAGACTTGCACTGCCATAGCACATACGTTGAGACGAATAGAATCTTCAATGTCAACCGCTATCTCTTCGTTGGACAATTCTTTTAAGATACTGGTTCCTCCCGATACCCTTAGCACTATGGGGATGGTGTTAGATGGGGGGATGAGGGATCTCAAGATCCCACGCGTAAGCATGAGTGTATCAGCGTGCTGGAGGAGGGGCAAGATGTCCAAATCGATCCTCTCAAGACCTGTGGTAGGGCCTTGAAAGTATCCATGGTCTATGGCAAGCATAACGGTACGTCCTGTATTTGGATTGAAGATCCTGGAGAGCCTATTTTTCATTCCCCAATCCAATCCATTTGAGCCCTTTAAGAAAAACCCTGGAGTTTGCTGAGGAGTATCAAGGTGAAACTTTTCTGCCTCTCTTAAATCTTCCATGTCTGGCATGTGAATTATCCTCCTTTTTCTTGTTTAGAATTTTTTATTTACTCTTCGGGCTTCCAGTCTACTGTGACTCCATCATCAGGGTCATATGGGGCCTTTACAAATACGGCTTTCCATGGAACTTTACCCTTATTGATCACATAGTGAACTTCACCTGGATCACAACGTAGATAATCTCCCTTTTTAAGCACATGACATTGTCCATCCAAGTAAAGATGAACTTCCCCTTCGATGGTGAAAAAGGCCTCTTCAATACGAGTATGTTTATGAGCTGGAAAATCCTGCCCTGGTAAAAGAGTGACGATTCCAAAATCGGTACGAGGCCCCCTAGACAAATATTTGGGGCCGTTATCTCCAAAGCGGTATTCGTGTTCTGATTCATTGGTTAAAAACATTTATTTCTCCTTTCTTTAATTGCAAGTATGCGTTAAAGACCCGGCGCCTTCCACATATGCCTCAAAAGGCCTTTATCGGAAAGTGCCAGGATATTGTTGTAAACCTCTTTCCATCTCTCATAGACTTCCAGATAGGTTTGATTATCTTCTGGATCAGGTTCGAAAGTCGCCTCGAACCGCACTACTTTATCTACTGCCTCTTGAAAACTACCATAGATTCCGGCTCCGATTGATGCACATATCATTCCTCCTAAAGCAGTGGCCTCCTTCACTTTGGGTACCTTTACCCTGGTGCCGAGAACACTGGCCAAAACCATAGACCACTCCGGGCTGTAAGAAGCTCCTCCGGCAAAGGTGACCTCTTCAGGGAAATAGCCCACTACGTTGCTGATTTCCCTAAGGTTGCCTAGACTGTTGAAACAAGCATTCTCCATCAATGCCTTAAATACGGCAGGCTTTCCATATTTTTCAGGTTCGTTTATGTCAAAATTCATCAATGAAGGAGCTGCATGCTTCCACTCTATATAATCCATGATGTTGGAAAATATGGGCAGGATCCCATAAGATCCCGGGGGTATATTCCTGCTTTGTGCACTTAATAGGGTATAGGCCGAGATTCCTAACTCTTCAGCTATCTTCTTTTCCTGCCCACAAAAGGCATCCCTAAACCATCTCATGGTTAGACCAATCAGGAAGGAAATACCCTCAAACTGCCATAATCCAGGAACTGCATGAGAATTTATCCTAATTTTGCATTCCGGGTGGGGAATAGGGCGAGTGACGTTTACCTCTTGTTGCCAGAATGTCCCTCCAATAATAACTGTGTCTCGATTGTTTACAGCTCCAACCCCTATTGTAGCAAGCTGGGCATCGCCTCCACCCATTACCACCAGAACGTCATTGGGAAGTCCTAGCTCCTGGGCCAGTTCACTTAGTAGCGTTCCCACTACAGTGCCCGGCTCTATCACAGGAGGCAAGATATCGGCGGGGAGGCCAAGCTTTCTTATTAGATCCTCAGACCATTGTCGACCCATAGTATCAAAGAATCCGGATGTGGACACATTGGAAGGTTCTGCTCGGAATTCTCCAGACAATTTATAAATGACCCAATCGCTTATCATTCCGAGACTATGGATCTTGCTATAGATATTTGGCAAGTTGCGCTTTATCCATAATAGCCTCGGTACATCAGAGATGGAAAAGGTCTGGCCGGTTCGTTCGTAAATTTCCTTTTCAAGTCCTTGTTCTTTTAAGAAAGCCACTTCCGCCTCCGCGCGGGCATCAATATTGGAGCAGGCCCATATTTCATTGCCAGCCTCATCATAAAGCACCAATCCCTCTCTCATTGATGTAGAGGTAATAGCCTTGATTTCCCTACTATTGATCCTTGAGGTGGATATGGCCTCTCGAATTAAGCTTTTAATGATTTTCCAGTTTTCTTTTACATCAAAATCAATGGCACCCGGGACACCGGTGAGATTCAAATGACGCCATTCCTTTTGAGCAAAGCCAATTTGGTGGCCTTTTTCGTTGAATACCACGACCCTGCCACTTCCAGTGCCTGCGTCTATCACCAAAAAATATCCCATAGTATCCCCCTGAGTGTTGTTATTCCTTGTTCCAATAGGGCAAGAAGGCCGGTCAATGCCCCCTTGCCCTTTGAATAGTGTATTAAAAGTTGTATTTATCTATGTTGTATCTGGTAAAGATAAGCCTCTCGGGTAAGAGAACAATTCCATTATCATTTCGGTTCTCATATTTTGGCCTTTCGTACATTTCTCCACCCTGGAGCTTATTTGGGACCACCTTGAATTTTCCGGGGATACCAGGAATCTCGAATGAGGTGCCTACCTCTATTTTCTCACCTTTCAAGAGCTTGTAGGCAACATATACTCCCGCTGCGCCCTGCACTCCACAGTCCCAGAGACCTCCTTGAAGCACGGTTCCTCTCTTTATGTATTGTTTGATAGTGCTCGGTGTGGTGAAACCCACCACGATAACTTTACCTGACATGTTTAGATTCTCTACGGCCTTGGCTTGTCCGGGGAACGCAGTGGAGTCAGGGCATATGATGGCATTAATATCAGGATAGGTTTTTAGTATTTGTTCGCCAACCGAGACGGCCTTAGGGAAATTCATATCAGAGTACTGTGTGGTAACAATTTCCCACTCAGGATGCTCCTCGGTTATGATCTTCTTCGCATATTTTACCCAGGAGTTTTGGTCCGTAACAGTAGGTGAGGAATAATGGAAGGCCACCTTAAACTTGCCATGCCAGGTGCCGAGCTGGTTCAACACCATGTTTACCAAAAGCCGTCCCAATATGTCAGGAGTGCCCTGATTCACGTAAAAGGTACGATAGTCAGGATCTACGTCTGAGTCCCATGTAACAATTACTACTCCCCTGGCCATTGCCCTTTTGAGAGCTTGGTTCAACCCTTTGGGATCTAGTGCTGAAATAACGATGGCATCATATCCCATATTAACAAAAGTATTAATAAACTTAACCTGAGCTGCCACAGAGGCCTCTGCCGGGCCATCATACTTTACTTCAACACCCAATTTTTTGCCCATCTCCACAGCGTGGGCGCCAGCCACTTCAAAGAATGTATTACCAATAATCTTGGGTATAAAAGCGATCTTGAATTTTTTCTCTGCATAAGCTGTTGTTCCCAGTGCCAAGGTCAACAGCCCGAGGATAAAGAAAATAGTAAATCGTTTCATCTTTCTTCCTCCCTTAGTTGATGTGGGTCTTATAAAAAAACCATCCTCCGCGCCTCCATGTAATCTTTTAAAGAGCATCACCCCCTTTCATTTCGCAGTTTCCTTTGATTCCCAGCAATGGAGAGGCTCTTCGGGCCTCCATCTTTGAGTTGGCAGCTTGTGTCTTGATTAATTTCATGAATGTAACTCCCCATTCTCAACAAACAAATCTATGTAGAGTGTTCCTCTGACAACACTTGTGAGCGATTCAAGTTGAAGGCCCGTTTGTTTTTATATGCGTCAGTAAATTTCCCCCAAAAATGAACTGCCGAAATGGAGGTGACCAGTAATAAACCAAGAAACACATTAGTCTGATGTGAAGTTATGTTAACCATTTGAAGGCCATATTTGAGGTAACCTATGAGTAAGCTGGCCAATAAGGTGCCAATGATTCGGCCTTCTCCTCCATATATATTTGCTCCACCCAAAACTGCACAG
>JAMOVZ010000398.1 GCA_027061865.1 Desulfobacterales bacterium | reverse complement strand
TCCACCGATACCGCTATAGAAATGAAAGCCCTTGGACTCGGAGCAGATTTGGCCGCTGAGGTCTGCCTCCAATGCGCTTCCAATGGAGACCATATTCTGGTTCTTGGCAATAACCAGGGGATCGTAGACATACTCTGCTGGATGAAATTCCACCAATGGGTTTTCCCTGACAAACTCATAGACTTTTTTAGTCCCAATACAAAAACTACATATGATCCGGCCCCTGTGCAGCGTCTTCCTCTCTCCAGTAATAGCTCCTTCTTCTACCAGCTCCACAAAGGCATCCGAGATGACCTCTGTGTGGACCCCCAGGTCCTTTTTTTCTTTCAAGAACTGGAGGACTCCATAAGGGATGTGACCATAGCCTATGTGGAGAGTATCGCCATCCCGGACGAGGCGGGCCGCATTTTTTGCTATCTTTTGGCCCACCTGGTCCAGCTTGGGATAATCAAACTGAGCCAAGGGGGCATGGTGCTCCACAAAGTAGTGGATTTTCTCCACTGGAATAAAAGAGTCGCCTAGGGTCCTTGGCATTGCCGGGTTGACCTGGGCTATGACTATTTTCGCAGATTCAGCGGCGGCCTTCACAATATCCACTGATATGCCCAGGCTCACAAAGCCATGTGGATCGGGGGGAGTGGTTTGGATAAGGGCTACATCAAGGGTAATGATTTTTTGGCGGAAAAGGTCCGGCAGCTCGGAGATGAAAACAGGTGTATAATCAGCCCTTGCCTGATTTATGGCCTCCCTGGTATTTGGTCCCACAAAAAAGGCATTATGTCTGAAGCGTGTATCAAATCTTTTTTCAGTATAAGGGGCGTCACCAAGGGTTACAAAGTGAAGTACCTGAACATCGTTAAGGCGGCCGGCCATCTCAATCAAGCCCTTCACCAGATACTGAGGCTCTCCACAGGCAGTGCCTAAGAAAACTTTGGCCCCCCGTTTTACCTTTCCAAGGGCCTTGTCAAGAGGGACTTTCCTCTCCCTGTAAACTTCTTCCCATTTGGGCTTCATTTCAAAAAACCTCCCTTTGGGCCCTCGGGGGCTGTTTCCACCCGCCCCCTTACAATCTCCCTTTCCGTGTCTTCTTTTCCCTCGATTAGTGCCTTTACCGCGGCAACAAAAAAGGCCATGGGTTTATGCCCATGGCCTTGTTCTAGGAGAGGTTTGCCAGCTATCGCTAACCCCCGCCTTGCCACGGGCAAGGGGTAGCAAAAAAATAAAAATAGTTTTCCCCTCTCATATTGTTCATGTGTAATATCCGTATATTTTTGTCTTAAGGATAATAAATGCTTTTTAAGGCCAAATCAAGAACTTCCTTGCCCGCCCAAGAGCAACTTTGGCCTCTGTGTGCCAGTGAGCCAAGCGTTCCCCTCCACCCACACCTGCCTTGAGGAGCCATTAACACTAGAGAGGGCAACGGCCGATCCAGTATAGTCCCTTTTGTGAAGCTTTGGATCTTAAAGCGGCCTTCAGATATCATAATTGTTATGGCACCAAGAATATCAGTCCTAAGGATAATGCATCCAGCCCTCCTCAAGGTCTTGATCACGTCAGGGTGTGGGAAATTGGCTTTGCTCCCCTGCCTGCAGGAAATTACACAGAACTTTGGTCCAACTGCCCG
>JAMOVZ010000397.1 GCA_027061865.1 Desulfobacterales bacterium | reverse complement strand
ATTTGTCATTCAACCAACGTGCCCACCAGTGAATGACCATGTAATGGAACTCCTCATTATGATCGATGCCTTAAGAAGGGCATCGGCAAGGCGTATCACAGCTGTGGTGCCTTACTATGGCTATGCCCGTCAGGATAGAAAGGCTGCACCCAGGGTCCCAATCTCTGCAAAGTTGGTTGCAGACATCATTACAACCGCAGGGGCGAGAAGGCTATTGGCAATGGATTTACATGCTGGTCAGATTCAGGGCTTTTTCAGCATCCCTGTAGATCATCTCTTTGCTGCGCCAGTTCTTTTAAAACACCTTCAAGAATTCCCCAAAGAAGAAGTTGTCATGGTTTCGCCCGATGCTGGCGGAGTGGAACGCACAAGGGCCTTTGCGAAACGTCTCGGTACCGGGCTGGCAATTATAGACAAGAGGCGAGAGAAGGCCAACGAGTCACAGGTCATGCACATCATTGGAGATGTGAAAGACAAAATTGCCATACTCCTGGATGATATGGTGGATACTGCAGGAACCCTTTGCAACGCAGCCAAGGCACTGCAGGAACATGGGGCCAAGGAGGTCCATGCATGTGCAACCCACCCTGTACTGTCAGGGCCTGCAGTTGAAAGAATCAAAAATTCTGTATTGAAGTCCCTTATGGTCACTAATACCATCCCTCTGGGAGAGAAGGCCAAGGAGCTTGGCAACAAGGTCAAGGTCTTTTCTGTGGCTCCCCTTCTGGGAGAGGCCATATCCAGGATTCACGACGATGACTCGGTAAGTTCCCTCTTTGTCTGAAGGACATTGAGACAAAAAAGTAAACTAGGAGTTTAAAAATGATTCAGATAAATCTGGATGCCAAAGTACGGACAGAAAGCGGCAAGGGTGTTGCCAGAAAGCTCAGACGCGAAGGCCGAATCCCTGCCGTACTATATGGTCCCAAGATAGAGCCAATCAGCCTTAGTGTTAACACCCACGATTTCAATAAAATCCTCATCAAGGCCGAGGGTGAACAGGTAATCTTTACCCTAAATCTCGACGGCGATGAAAGACTTGCCCTCATCAAGGAGTTGCAGAGGCACCCTGTCAATGACCGCATTCGCCACATCGACTTCTACGCAATTTCAGTGGAAGACAAGGTTGAGGTTGAAGTCCCAATCAAGATCGTGGGCAAGGCAAAAGGCGTGGAGCTGAACGGTGGCGTGCTGGAAATGATCCAGAGAACCATTGCTATCAAGTGTCTGCCCTTGGCCATTCCCAAGGAAATCGAGGTGGACATCAGCGATCTGGATGTAGGCGATGCCCTCCACGTCAGCGACCTCACACCGCCAGAGGGTGTTGAGTTCGCAGAGGCCCCAGACACAACCCTTGTGACAGTCGTTGGTGGAACTGTACAGGCTGAAGAAGAAGCCGAGGAAGAGGAAATCGAAGAGGCTGCTGAGGCTACTGAAGAGGAATCTTCAGAGGAATAAAAACCAGTTAAATATTGACTCCGGAGGTCTTTTGGGCCTCTGGAGTCATTTTTTTTGAAAAGGCTTCGTTGAAAAAGTTCCTTATAGTAGGTTTAGGAAATCCCGGTCGTAAGTATCAAGACACAAGACACAACGTCGGATTCTGGGTAATCGACAGGGCTGCCCT
>JAMOVZ010000396.1 GCA_027061865.1 Desulfobacterales bacterium | reverse complement strand
TAAACTTCTTCCAGCCTGTGGAGCGCATTAGCCTCCTTAAGCTGGTTGACCAGATTGGAAATCATCCCTCCTGGCACCTGGTGCTTAAGCACACCCGTGTCAATTACAGAAAGCTTGGTGGTATCCAGCAGGTCCTTGTATTTGGGAGCTATGGACTCCAAGTATTCTCCCATCTTTAGGAAGTGGTCTAGGTTCAGTCCTGGATCGCGCTCGGTGTCGAAAAGAGTTGCCACTAAAGGTTCTATAGCTGGATGAGAGGTCCTTAGGGCAAATGGGGCCAAGCAGGTATCAACAATGTCTGCACCTGCTTCTATGGCCTTAATGTGGCACATGGATGCCATCCCTGAAGTGTAATGGGTGTGAAAGTTGATGGGAACCTTTACGGTCTGTTTAAGCGCCCCCACTAACTCATATGCATCATAAGGGGAAATTATGCCCGCCATATCCTTTATGCAAATGGAATCTGCACCCATGTCCTCCAGGGCCTTTGCCTTGTCAAGGTAATAGTTTAAATTAAACACCTCTCCACCCATCCTTCTCTCAGTGAGGGAAAAGCAGATAGCGCCCTGGAAGTGCTTCTTATTTTTCTTAATGACCTCTACACATGTCTCAAAGTTCCTTAGGTCATTGAGCGCATCAAAGACACGGAAAATATCTATGCCTATTTCACAAGACTTCTGGACAAAGGCCCGCACTACATCGTCTGCGTAGTTTCGGTATCCCACAAGATTTTGTCCCCTAAGGAGCATAGAAAACGGGGTGTTTTTTATATATTTTTTAAGGGTCCGGACCCTTTCCCACGGGTCTTCTCCTAAGAAGCGATGCATGACATCAAAGGTGGCGCCTCCCCAAACCTCCATGGCCCAGAAGCCAGCCTTGTCCATGTCCTCAGCTATAGGGATCATGTCTTCGGTGCGCATCCTGGTTGCAAAAAGGGACTGATGTCCATCTCGAAAAGTAAGATCCATAATCTTCACTGGATTTTTGCTCATTTTCCTCCTCCTGCTTCTTGTTTTTTTGTATGTGATGATGCCAATGGGATGTGGAGGTGGGCGTGGACAAGACAAGTTTGGCGTGATACTAAGACCTCTGCCCGTAAAATGGGGGAAGTGGCCGGAAGGGCGCCCTCCTCTCCCAAGCAATGAAAATTAATTCATAGCAAATGTTATTTGTCAAGCACAATGAGTGCCTCAAACAGCTTGTTATTTAAGGCGCCGCTGATTTATTGTTTAGGGGCAAAAGCATTTCAATACACAGAGTGCAGAAAGGAGTGCCGAAGCGATTGAAGGTCTATAGCGTCAAAGAACTGACAGAGGAAATCCGTCAACTCTTGGCGGACAAATTTGACCTCATTTGGGTTGAGGGGGAGATATCCAACTTCAGGATCCCCATGTCAGGTCATTATTATATGGTGCTTAAGGATGAGACGGCTCAAATCAGGGCCGTTATGTTCCGTCCAAAGGTGAGGCTCTTGAAATTCAAGCCGCAGGACGGAATGAAGGTGATTGCCCAGGGTAAAGTGGATATCTATGCCCCAAGAGGTGAATACCAATTGGTACTGGACTATCTTGAGCCACTTGGCGTAGGGGCCCTGGCGCTTGCCTTTGAGCAGACCAAAAAAAAGCTGGCCGAACAAGGGCTGTTTGATCAGGCCAAAAAGAGGCCCATCCCTTTCCTTCCACAAAAGGTGGCTGTGGTTACTTCGCCCACAGGGGCAGCTGTAAGGGATTTCCTCAAGATAATCCAAAGAAGATTTGCCAATTTGGAGATCATAATAGTGCCGGCAAGGGTTCAGGGTGAAGAGGCGGTCTGGGACCTTATTGAGGCCTTAAAGATAGTTAACGAGAAGCTGGATGTGGATGTGGTGGTTCTTACGAGGGGAGGTGGGTCATTAGAAGACCTCTGGCCCTTTAACCGCGAGGAGCTGGCCCATGCCATAAGGGCCTGCAGGGTGCCTGTTGTCTCAGCGGTGGGCCATGAAATAGATACTACAATCGCGGACCTGGCGGCTGATTTGAGGGCGCCCACCCCGTCGGCTGCAGCAGAAATCCTGGTAGTTGAAAAGGAGCAGATTAAAGGCAGGGTAAAAGAATCCCGCACCCGAATGTTCAATGCGGTCACGAGCAGGATTGTACGGGAGAGGGAAAGGTTAGAGAGGCTCACGTCTCGGATCAAAGACCCAAGAAGGGCGATGGCTGAAAATTGGCAAAGATTGGATGAACTGGCCGGGAGGCTTGAGAGGGCCATTAGGCAAAAAATAGCCGCTTTCAATCAGCGCCTTGCTTCAGAGGAAAGGGCGCTTATGTTTGCCTCGCCTATGAAAAAACTTCAGCTCATGAGGGAACAACTCAGTGTGCTTACCCGTTCCCTTATAAAAGGGATTAGCAGGCTGTTGGAGCAGAAAAACTCTGAATTGGCCAAACTGTATGGGAGGTTGAATGACTTGAGCCCTTTGGGGGTCCTTGAGCGCGGCTACAGCATCACGCGGAAGATATCCAGCGGTGAAATCCTCACCTGCAGCACACAGGTGGACAGGGGCGAGCTTGTTGAGATAATTCTTTTTAGAGGTGAACTGGAGTGCAAGGTGCAAAGAATAGAGGGACAAGGAAGGTTTGACCCTCAAACCCTTAAGGTATAAACTAGTCCCAAGATTTTCTTTTGGGGGTTCATATTAGGCTTGAACCAAGGGAGATGTCCTGTTGGATGATGAGGCGGATGCCCCCAAGTTAAAATACTCCGGGTCGAGGAATCAGATGGGAGAAAAAAAGTTTGAAGAGGCCATGGCCAGGCTTGAAGAAATTGTAGCCCAACTTGAGAGCGGGGAGTTGTCTCTGGAGGAGTCCCTCCAGGTTTTTGAAGAAGGAATGAAATTGGCCAAATACTGCTCTGCCAAGCTCGAGGAGGCCGAAAAAAAGGTCACGATGCTTGTAAAGCAAGGGGATGGGGATTTTGCTGAGGTCCCCTTCGATTCTCAGCAGGATGCTCCTTCCAATTCTGACACCGAATAAGCGCAATGGATTTAAAATCATACCTGGTCGAGAAAAGAGAAACCATAGACAATGCCCTCAAGGCCTACTTTGAGGATTCTGAAAAGGGCCCTTCCAGAGATCTCTTCCGCGCCATGAAATACAGCCTTTTTGCTGGGGGCAAGAGGTTGAGGCCCATACTCTGCATTGCAGGGGCGGAGGCCGTGGGAGGAGATGGGGGCAAGGTTCTGCCGGTGGCTTGCGCCTTGGAGCTCATCCACACCTACTCGTTGATTCACGATGACCTCCCTCTTATGGATGATGACGATCTGAGGCGAGGGGTCCCGACCAATCACAAGGTGTTTGGCGAGGCCCTTGCATTGCTTGCAGGCGATGGCCTCTTGACAGAGGCCTTTAGGATAATGAGTTCAGATGGAATAGTTCAACACATGGCCCCTGCCACGGCTCTCCAGGTCATAAACATAATTGCCACTGCGGCGGGCTGCGCCGGAATGGTGGCGGGTCAGGTGGCCGACATTCAGTCAGAGGGCAAGGAGGCGGACCTGGAGTTGGTGGAATTTATCCATAGGCACAAAACAGGCGCCCTTATTTCCGCTTCCGTCAAGTGCGGGGCCATGATAGGAGGAGGGGATATGGAGGCCTTATCAGCGATAGCCCTGTATGGCGACAATATCGGTCTTGCCTTCCAGATTTCTGATGATCTCCTGGATCTAGAAGGGGATCCAGGCGTGATGGGTAAAGAGCCTGGTAGCGACCAGAAAAAGGGAAAAGTTACTTACCCGGGTGTTTTGGGGGCAGATGAGGCAAGGTGTATACAGGAAAAACTGGTAAGGGACGCGGTAACGGCACTTGATGTATTTGACTATAGGGCCGACCCTTTAAGGGAGATAGCTTGGTACATAATAAAAAGAAAAAAATGAGCACCGGAAAAGGCAAATACAAAATCCTGGACAGGATAAATTCCCCTCAAGACCTAAAGCTCCTTTCGCTGAAAGAGCTTGAGCTGTTGGCTGGTGAAATTCGGGACAAGATCGTGGAAACTGTGGCGGAAAGGGGGGGGCATCTAGCTCCCAACTTGGGGGCGGTGGAACTTACCCTGGCCCTTCACTACGTGTTTGATACCCCAAGGGATAAAATAATTTGGGATGTGGGACACCAATCCTACACCCATAAGCTGATTACAGGCAGAAGAGAGAAATTCCATACCTTAAGGACATATGGGGGCATCTCAGGCTTTCCAAAGAGGCATGAAAGCCCTTACGATACATTTGATACAGGGCACAGCAGCACCTCCATTTCAGTGGGCCTGGGAATAGCCACCGCCAAGGCCCATAAAGGTGAAAACGCCAAGGTAATAGCTGTAATTGGTGATGGGGCGATGACTGCCGGGATGGCCTTCGAGGCCTTGAATCAAGCAGGCCACATGGAAAAAGATCTTATCGTAGTGCTCAACGACAACGAGATGTCCATTTCTCCTAATGTGGGGGCGCTTTCCTCATTTCTTAGCAGGAAGATAACGGGCAGGAGATTTCAGAGCTTGAAGAATGAACTGGAGAACTTTCTCAAAACCTTACCTGGGGTGGGAGAAAATATCATCAGTGTGCTAAGAAAGAGCGAGGATTCCCTCATTACCTTTTTTACGCCGGGAATGCTCTTTGAGGCGTTGAAGTTTAAATATATAGGCCCGATAAACGGCCACAGGCTGGACCAGCTCATCTCCACATTTAACAATATCCAGCACCTCAAAGGGCCTGTCCTTGTTCACACAATCACGGTGAAGGGCAAAGGTTACAGGCCCGCTGAGGAGAGGCCGGCCAAGTTTCATGGGGTTGGCTGTTTTGACATCTCCACTGGCGCTCCACTCAAGGGTGAAAAGCCCTGCCCTCCTTCTTATACCGAGGTCTTTGGCAATGCCATTGTAGAGCTAGGTGAAAGGGACAAAAGGATATTTGCCATCACAGCTGCCATGCCTGAAGGCACCGGACTGATAAAGTTTGCCGAGAAGTTCCCTGAGCGTTTTTTTGATGTGGGAATTGCCGAGCAGCATGCCGTGACCTTCGCCGCGGGCCTGGCAGTGGAGGGCTTCAGGCCGGTTGTGGCAATATACTCCACGTTTCTTCAGAGGGCCTACGATCAAGTGATCCACGATGTTTGCCTTCCCCGTCTCCCCGTGGTCTTTGCAATTGATCGGGGGGGTATCGTGGGAGAAGACGGCCCAACACACCACGGCCACTTTGACCTGAGCTTCCTTCGGGCCTTGCCGAACATGATCCTGATGGCACCAAAGGATGAGAACGAACTGCGCCACATGCTCTATACGGCCTTGAAACAGGAAGGCCCCGTGGCCATCCGTTATCCCAGGGGGCAGGGAAGGGGTGTCAGCCTGGATGCCGAGTTTAAGGAGATCCCCATAGGAGAGGCAGAGGTAATGAGGGAAGGCCAGGACCTCTTGATACTGGCCGTAGGCAGTATGGTATGGCCTTCGATTGAGGCGGCAGATGAGCTAGCAAGGGATGGCTTTCAGGCCGGGGTGGTAAATTGCCGTTTTATAAAGCCACTTGACCCCCGGATAGCAGAGATGGCTTCCACCACGGGCCGCGTATTGGTGGTGGAAGAAAATGTGCGTCATGGCGGCATGGGTGCCGGGATCCTCGAACTCCTCAATGACTCTGGAGTTCATTCTGTAAAGCTTCGGCGGCTGGGCCTTCCCGACAAATTCCTGGACCATGGGCCGGTACAGCTGCTCAGGGAGAAGTGTGGGTTGGACAAAAATGGGATTATAAGGGAGGCAAAGGCCCTTTTAGAGAATGAGTGAAAAAGGAAAGATTCGGCTGGATCATCTCCTGGTGGAAAGGGAGCTTGCCGAATCACGCCAAAAGGCCAGGGGCCTGATTATGGCAGGCCTTGTGAGAGTAAATGGCCAAAAAGAAGACAAACCAGGCAAACGCATCTCCCCTGATGCTTCCATTGAAATAAACTCCCTTCCACGATATGTAAGCAGGGGCGGGCTGAAGCTGGAGGCGGCCTTGAAGGAGTTTCAAATCAATGTGGCTGGCCTAACTCTGCTCGACATAGGGGCATCTACGGGGGGGTTTACCGACTGCTTGTTGAAGCATGGGGCCGGGAAGGTCATCGCTGTGGATGTGGGCTATGGCCAGCTCCACTGGAGCCTGCGCCAGGACCCACGGGTGGCCGTGCTAGAGCGTGTAAATGCGCGCTACCTCAAGCCTGAGGATCTCAATTGGCCTGTCCACGGCGCTGTGGTGGATGTCTCATTTATTTCGCTGAAGTTGGTTCTGCCGCCAATATCTCGGATTCTGCCCGCTAATACTTTTGTTGTGGCACTAGTAAAGCCCCAATTTGAGGTTGGAAAGAAAGAGGTGGGAAAGGGTGGAGTGGTCCGCAACCCAGAGGCTCGGGAAAGGGTAGTTAATGA
>JAMOVZ010000395.1 GCA_027061865.1 Desulfobacterales bacterium | reverse complement strand
ATGCATTGCGCAAGGCACTTGAGAAATTTTATCCCGAAATTCGGGAGATGGGTTTGGTTGATTTCAAGGTCAGGGTGATAGATGGAAGTGATGGGACCGCCTCGAAGGTCAGGGTTCAGATTGAGTCCCGCGACAGCCGGGAGATCTGGACCACGGTGGGGGTCTCAGAAAACATTATTGAGGCAAGTTGGGAGGCGCTGGTTGACAGTGTTCAATATAAACTCTCAAAGGCAATGAATGGAAGAAGGGGAAAAGAGCCTGGTATGGATAAGGGGGAAAGGAGTGGGGTGAATGCCGCGGACCTGGATCCGCGGCCCATGCTCCAGGGATGACCTTCTGGGATCATTATTCTTTGAATAAACAAAGCTAAAAGAAATAAAAGGAGGTTATCCATGGGGGAGCGTATATATGTGTTTGATACTACATTGAGGGATGGCGAGCAGTCTCCAGGGGCCAGCATGAATGCCGCTGAAAAATTGAGGCTTGCCATCCAGCTCGAAAAGCTTGGCGTAGATGCTATTGAGGCAGGATTTCCGGCGGCTTCAAGAGGGGATTTGGAAGCGGTTCGTGCCATAGCCTCTAAAGTTAAGAGATCAGAAGTGGTGGCGCTAGCTCGGGCCACAAAGAATGATATTGATCTTGCATGGGAGGCCATAAAGGAGGCCCGGAGACCAAGGCTTCACACCTTTCTGGCCACATCTGACATCCACCTCAAGTACAAACTTAACATGACAAGGGATGAGGTGCTGAGGGCATCGGTCGAGGCAGTCAAATATGCCAAATCTCTTACAGAAAACGTGGAATTTTCCGCAGAGGACGGCTCCAGGAGCGACCGGGACTTCCTCTGCAAAGTTTTTGAGGCGGTGATTGAGGCTGGCGCCACCGTCGTGAACCTGCCTGATACCGTTGGCTATGCAGTGCCGGATGAGTTCGGGGAACTGATCCGTTATGTACTGACTCACACGCCCAACGTTCACAAGGCGGTCCTTAGCGTTCACTGTCACAATGACCTGGGCCTTGCTACTGCAAACACCCTCTATGCCCTCAAGGCTGGTGCCAGGCAGGTGGAGGTGACCATAAACGGCATAGGGGAGCGGGCAGGCAATGCTTCCCTGGAAGAGATCGTCATGGCCCTTTATACCAGAAAAGAGCATCTGGGCCTTGAGACCGCGATAAATACTTCCGAGATCTATCCAACCAGCCGGCTGGTGAGCATGATTACAGGCATAATTGTGCAGCCCAACAAGGCGGTGGTGGGGGCAAATGCCTTTGCCCATGAAGCAGGCATTCACCAGGACGGCGTGCTCAAAAACGCCCTCACCTATGAAATCATGAGGCCCGAGATGGTGGGGCTGTCCAGCAGCCAACTTGTATTGGGGAAACACTCGGGCCGCCACGCCTTTAAAGAAAAGCTGGCCCAACTGGGCTATGACCTTACCGATAATGAGGTTGAAAAGCTCTTTGTGCGGTTCAAAGAGCTAGCGGACAAGAGGAAAGAGATCACGGATGAAGACATAGAGGCCATAGTGGCCGAGGAGATCTTGAGGATTCCTGATGTCTATGAACTGGAATACCTGAATGTGGTAAGTGGCACAGTGGCTGTCCCCACCGCAACGGTGAAGCTGAAGATCAAAGGCGAAGAGGTTCAAGGCGCAGGATTCGGGGTCGGCCCTATTGATGCCACCTTTAACACAATTGCCAAGCTGACAGGGAGCCGGTCAAGGCTGTTGCGCTTTACTGTGACTGCCATTACCGGCGGTATGGATGCACAAGGAGAGGTGACGGTAAGGCTTCAGGAAAACGGGCTCGTGGCCTTGGGCAAAGGCGCTGACCCTGACATCATTACGGCCAGCGCAAAGGCGTATGTAAATGGGCTAAACAGGCTGGAGTATTTGAAGCGGACACAAGCAAGGGCCGCCGGGACCGCTGTGCTTTGACCATTAAGGCTTACGGGAGCATTTGACCTGTTCAACGAAAAACATCTTGAGCAAAATCCAAGGAGGAATGATCATGACCGTTGCAAGTACAGCACCCAGTGAGGCTGCTCAGGGGCGGAAGCAGCAAGGAAACAAGCTTGAAGCCGTGGGCAAAGAGATGAAAGGGGCCCGGATCTTTATTGAGTGCCTGAAGGCCGAGGGTGTTGACACAATATTCGGATACCCTGGAGGGGCGGTGATCGATATATATGATGAGTTAGCTAAAGAGGAGAGCATTTGCCATATCCTTGTTCGCCACGAACAGGGGGCTGTTCATGCGGCAGACGGCTTTGCCAGGGCCTCTGGTGGTGTAGGCGTATGCCTGGTAACTTCAGGGCCGGGGGCTACAAACACGGTCACAGGCATCGCGTCAGCCTACATGGACTCCATCCCTATCGTGGTCTTCACCGGCCAAGTCCCTACTCCTCTCATCGGCAATGACGCCTTCCAAGAAGTGGATATAGTTGGAATCACCAGGCCTTGCACTAAACACAACTACCTGGTCACCAGGGTGGAAGATTTGGAGAGGGTGATACGGGAGGCCTTTTACATTGCGCGCTCAGGCAGACCTGGCCCTGTTTTGGTGGATTTGCCAAAAGATGTTCTTAATGCGATAGCCAAATACAAGGGGCTCGATTCTGTGAAGGTCAGGGCCTATCAACCTACTTACCGGCCAAATGTGAAGCAGATCCGAAGAGTTGTGGAGTTGATAAAGGAGTCCGAGCGGCCCCTGATACTGGCTGGCGGAGGGGTGGTGCTTTCAGGTGCCTCCGGAGAATTAAGGAAGCTTGCACGAAGGATTACGGCCCCTGTTACTACCACCTTGATGGGGCTGGGCGCGTATCCAGGCAGTGATGAGAAGCTGTGGCTCGGCATGCTGGGGATGCATGGGACGTATCGGGCAAACATGTCGACTGGAGCATGTGACCTGATGATCGCCGTGGGAGTGAGGTTTGATGACCGGGTGACAGGCAAGACCGATGCCTTTGCAAAACAGGCAAAGATCGTCCATATCGATATTGACCCTACCTCCATCAGAAAAAATGTGCCGGTCACCATTCCCGTGGTGGGGGACTGCAAACGAACCCTTGAGGCGCTAAACCGCATGTTGGAAGAAGAAGGGCTCCAGTGGGATGAATCTGAAAGGGAAGAGTGGCTTTCACAAATCCAGCAGTGGAAAGCCACGAGGCCTTTGGCCTATGACCAAAAGGACATTATCAAGCCTCAGTACGTTATCGAAAAACTTTGGGAATTGACACGGGGCGAGGCAATCATCACAACCGAAGTTGGTCAGAATCAGATGTGGGCCGCCCAGTATTATCATTTTAATGAGCCGAACTGCTTTATAACTTCCGGAGGGCTGGGAGCCATGGGGTTTGGCTTTCCTGCTGCCATCGGCGCCCAAGTGGCCCGGCCCGACAAGCTGGTGGTGGACATTGCTGGAGACGGCAGCATACAGATGAACATCCAGGAGTTTGCAACCGCTGTCCAGTACTGCCTGCCGGTGAAAGTAGTAATTCTAAATAATCAATATCTGGGCATGGTTCGTCAGTGGCAGGAGCTTTTCTATGACAAATGCTATTCGTGCACATGCATGGAGCATGCTCCGGATTTCGTAAAGCTGGCTGAAGCCTATGGTGCGGTGGGGCTCAGAGCCACCAAACCAGAAGAGGTGGTTCCGGTACTTGAAAAAGGACTTTCAATCAACAAGACGGTGCTCATGGAGTTCCAGGTGGAGCCCGAGGAGAAGGTTTATCCAATGGTTCCGGCAGGCGCCCCTATCACCGATATGCTGTTGGTATAATTTGCAGGAAATGCTTTAGAGAAAGGCGGGATAGAAATGTCAGGAAGGAATGGACACAGGCATGTACTTTCTCTCCTGGTGGACAATGAACCAGGTGTCTTGGCGAGGGTTGTGGGACTTTTCAGCGGACGCGGCTTTAATATCGAAAGCCTGTGTGTGGCTGAAACCATTGATCCTTCAACTTCTAGAATTACCCTGGTGACCTCAGGCCATAAGGGTATCATTGAGCAAATAAAGAAACAGCTCAATAAACTCATCAATGTGTTGAAGGTCCATGACCACACAGGCACGCAATATGTGGAAAGGGAACTGGTTCTTGTCCGGGTAAAGGCAGATGCCGGCAGTAGGGCAGAACTGTTACGTATGGTGGATATATTCAGGGCCCGGGTTGTGGATGTAGGGACATCATCATACATGGTGGAGGTCACGGGAGACGAAGGAAAGATCGAAGCATTCTTGAATCTGCTAAAACCTATAGGTGTTATGGAAGTTGCTCGCACGGGAAGTATAGCAATGGCTCGCGAAAAGAATAAAGGTAAGGAGGCAAGAAATGGCCAAAATTGATTTCGGCGGGGTAGTGGAAGAAGTTGTGACAGCAGAAGAGTTCACCCTTGAGAAGGCAAAGGAGGTGCTTAAGGACGAGACGGTGGCGATCCTTGGCTACGGGGTTCAGGGCCCTGGGCAGGCCCTTAACCTTAGGGACAATGGAATAAGTGTGATTGTGGGCCAGAGAGAGGGATCCGCCAGCTGGGAAAAGGCCGTAAAGGACGGCTTTGTGCCTGGTGAAACCCTGTACCCCCTTGAAGAGGCGGCAAAGAGAGGGACAATTATTCAATATTTGGTTTCTGACGCAGGCCAGGTGGCCACTTGGCCCCAGGTGAAAGAGTGCCTCAGCCCTGGCGATGCCCTTTGCTTTTCCCATGGCTTCTCAGTGGTATACAAGGACCAGACCGGTGTGATCCCGCCCGAGTATGTGGATGTCATATTGGTGGCTCCTAAAGGGTCTGGAAGATCTGTAAGGCTGAATTTCCTGGAGGGGGCGGGGATAAATTCCAGCTACGCCGTATACCAGGATTACACGGGACGCGCGGAGGAGAGGGCCATTGCCCTTGGGATAGCAATTGGTTCAGGCTATCTTTTTCCCACCACCTTTGAAAAAGAGGTCTATAGCGACCTGGTGGGCGAAAGAGGAGTGCTCATGGGTTGCCTTGCTGGAGTCATGGAGGCCCAGTATGAGATTCTTAGAAAGCGGGGTCATTCCCCTAGCGAGGCCTTTAATGAGACTGTAGAGGAACTCACCCAAAGCCTGATCAGGCTTGTGGGGGAAAACGGGATGGACTGGATGTTTGCCAACTGTTCAACTACGGCGCAAAGGGGTGCGCTTGATTGGCGTCACAAATTTAAGGCCGCTGTCGCCCCTGTCTTTGAGGAGCTTTACGATAGCGTGCTCTCAGGAGAGGAAACCAGGATAGTGCTGGAAGCAAACAGTGCTCCGGACTACAGGCAGCGTTTGGACAAAGAGCTGGCAGAGATGCGCGATTCCGAGATGTGGCGCGCCGGGGCTGCGGTCCGCGCCCTCAGGCCGGAGAGGCGAAAAAAGAAATAGATAACAGCATTTGGGCTTTATCCCCAGCTTTTTTGTGGCAAGGGATGGGTGAAAGTCTCAGATGTGCCCCTCTTGGCCATTGTCCCTATGCTTAGCCAAAAAGGATAGGAATTTAGGGTGGTTATCATGATGCTTTTCCAGGGGGGAATGGCGGATTACTGTGAATTAATGGGTCATTGCATCCCGTTGCTTTTGTTAATCGTTTCCATCCCCAGCACCGATAATAATAAAAAGCGCGCCCAATCAAAGAGATAAAAGCCAGCTGACCTTTTTGCCCATGGAGGCAGCAGCTATTCCAACAAAGGGGAATGGCTGTTAAAAAGGGTATCACTCTGTGCCGGCTCTTGACTTATGGGGATGCGTGATTAACATGACTTGGTTGGAATTCTAATAAATTTAAAAAATAGGCTTGGAGAAGCTTATGGCTGGAAAAGATTATTACAAGATATTGGGAGTCTCAAAGGATGCCTCCCCCGAAGAGATAAAGAAGGCTTATAGAAAATTGGCCTTGAAATATCATCCTGACCGGACCAAAGGCGACAAGGCCGCAGAGGAGAAATTCAAGGAGATAAACGAGGCCTATGCCGTTCTCAGCGACCCTGAGAAGCGAAAGGAGTATGACACCTACGGTGCTGAAGATTTCAGTGCCCGTTTCAGTGAGGAAGACATTTTCAAGGGTTTTGACTTTAACACTATCTTCAGGGAGTTCGGTTTTGGGGGAGGGAATGCCCAGAGCATCTTTAGCCAGATATTTGGGAATGCTATGGGAGGAGCTGATCAAGCTCATTACCGCAGGGGGCCTTCATTCGAATCCCATTACGGGGAGTTCGGAGGAACTCAAAGGGGCATAAAAGGCCAAGACCTGATTTACGAGCTTACTGTAACTTTGGATGAGGTGGCCCGGCCCTCGAAGCGGGTTATTTCCTATGAGATAGATGGAAGGCGTGAGACCATCTCAGTAAAGATTCCCCCTGGTATCGACACCGGCCAGAAATTAAGGATCCCCGGCAAGGGCCAGCCAGGAATAAACGGCGGCCCCCC
>JAMOVZ010000394.1 GCA_027061865.1 Desulfobacterales bacterium | reverse complement strand
CCATCCTTCCCATGGAGGAATTGGCCAGTGAGTACTATTTCAGGGTTACGGCCCTAGATAGGCCGGGGGTGCTTTCAAAGATAGCCGGGATTTTGGGCAACCACGACATTAGCATTGCCTCCGTGATCCAGAAGGGAAGGGAGATAAACGGATCTGTTCCTGTTGTCATGATGACCCACGAGGCAAAGGAGAGCAATGTACGAAAGGCGGTGGCGCTGCTGGACTCGCTCGAGGAGCTATCTGGCAAGACCATGGTCATTAGGGTGGAGAGATAAAAGATAAGATGGCAAAAAATATAAAATACGTGATCCTTGTAGGCGACGGAATGGGTGATTTTCCCATGGACGAGCTGAGGGGTGAGACTCCCCTGGAAGTGGCAAATACCCCTAACATGGACAGAGTGGCTCAAGGAGGAATAGGGCTGGTCAATACCATCCCCCCCGGCATGGAGCCGGGGAGCGATGTGGCTACCATGTCGCTTTTGGGCTATGATCCTGCCTCGTACCACACTGGCAGGGCCCCCCTGGAGGCCGCGAGCATGAACCTTCGCCTGAGTGACGGGCATGTGGCCTTCCGCATGAATCTTGTAACTTTGCTGAGACGCTCTGATAGTGAGATAATCATGGAGAGTTACAATTCAGGGGAGATTTCAAGGGAAGAAGGCACCGCCATTGTCAAGGATCTTGGCCTTGCACTTGAACGGCCAGGCATAAAGCTGTTTCCAGGGGTGGCATACAGGCATATCCTGCTGTGGGACAAGGGGCCTGAGGAAGCCCATACGATTCCACCTCACGATGTGTTGGGGCAGAACGTGGCCTCCTATCTATCCGATCCGGGGAATCGTCAGGTTTCCGGGGTGATTAAGGCCTCCTGGCCAATCCTTGAAACCCATCCCATCAATCTGGAGAGGCGCAAGAAGGGACTCCTTGAAGCCAACTCCATATGGCTCTGGGGCCAAGGCAAGGCCCCAAGGATGCCCAGCTTCCAAGAGTTGTTTGGCCTGGTGGGCGGAGTGGTATCTGCGGTGGACCTGCTGAAGGGCATCGGGCGTTACGCAGGGCTTGAGACACCAGAAGTGGAAGGGGCTACCGGATACATTGACACCAACTACGAAGGCAAGGTAGAGGCAGCGCTTGATATCCTCAAAGGGGCGGACTTTGTGCTTCTCCACCTGGAGGCCCCTGATGAGGCAGGCCACCGCGGTGATCTGAATGGCAAGATAGAGGCCATTGAGGCCTTTGATCAGAAGATAGTAGGGCCCATCCTGGAAGGCCTGAAAGACCATCAAAACTACCGCGTAATGGTGGTGAGCGACCACCTTACACCAATAGTAAAAAGGACGCACACCAATGATCCCACCCCTTTTGCCTGGGCATGGAAGCATGAGCTGGAAGGCCAAGCCACCCAAGGAGGGGATTTGGGATTCTCAGAGAGGGCTGCCAAAGGGTCGGGATTGTTCTTTCAAGCAGGAAACCATCTGATGCCCGAGTTCTTGGCCAAAAGCAGCGCTTGACAGGACAGTGGTTTTCAAATAGTTTTCCTTGCAGTCAAGTCTTGAGCGCTTTTAGATGAATTAACCGAAACCGGGAAAGAGAACAAAAGAGAAAGGAGAAAGTACGATGAGGATACTGTTATTTGGTCCGAATGGAAGCGGCAAGGGAACGCAAGGGGCGATTCTCAAGGAAAAATATTCCATTCCCCACATAGAAACTGGCGTGATATTCAGGGAAAATATCTCCAAGGGTACGGAACTGGGCAAGCAGGCCAAAGAATATATCGACAAGGGAGAGCTTGTGCCAGACAGCATCACCATTCCGATGGTGATGGACAGGTTGAAACAGGAGGACTGCAAGAATGGGTGGCTGTTGGATGGTTTTCCGCGCAACCTCAACCAGGCAAAGGAGCTTGACAAGGCGCTCAAGGCAGAAGGAATGGATGTTGATGTGGTAGTTGAAATAATTCTTGACAGGGAAACAGCCAAGAAAAGGATCATGGGACGGAGGATTTGCGTAAACAACCCCAACCATCCTAATAACATCTATATCGATGCCATCAAGCCAAACGGAAACAGGTGCCGCATCTGCGGAGGAGAGCTGAAGGTCCGTTCAGACGACCAGGACGAGGCAGCCATAGACAAGCGCCATGACATTTACTATGACACAGAGACTGGCACCATGGCCGCGATAAATTACTTCAAAGAACTGTCCAAGCGGTCTGGGGGCAAGCCAAAGATTGTAGAGGTGGACGGAAGGCCCAGTGTGGAAGAGGTCACCAAAGAGCTTTTGAGCAAGTTGGGCAACTAGGAGCTTTGGGAGATTCAGGCCGGGTGGGGTGTGAAAAAGCCATCCGGCTTCTTTGTTTTTAAGCCGGGAACAAAACACATCGGGCAAAAGGCCTCAAAGCTGGAAAGGGGGCGACGATGAAAAGAATTGTATTAATAATGGGCTTGCTGGCTCTTGTAGGATTGGCAGGGGTGAGCCTTGCAAGTGAAGGTGATGCAATTTTAGGCCAATGGCTTACTGCAGAGGGCCTATCAGCAGTGGAAATATATAAGTGCGGCGATGCCTATTGTGGCAAGATAGTTTGGCTCAAAGAGCCCCTGGACAAGGAAGGAAAGGAGAAGACCGATATCAACAACCCTGACGAGTCCTTGAGATCCCGAAAGCTCATGGGGCTTCAGATCCTTGAGGGATTAAAGTACAAAGGGAATAATGAATACAAGGGCGGCAAGATTTACGACCCCAAGAAGGGAAAGACCTATAAATGCAAGGCACGCCTCGAGGGCGGCAAGCTCAAGCTGCGGGGCTACATAGGCTTTTCCCTCATTGGCAGGACCAGCACCTGGACCCGCAAGTAGCGGGGGATACAGAAATGGCTAAAGATTATTTGGTTCGGGCAATTGCCAGGGAGGCAAACATAAGGGCGCTTGCGTGCGTGAGCACGGGGCTGGTTGAGGAGGCATGTGCGCGTCACCAGGCCTCTCCCACTGCATGCGCTGCCCTTGGCCGGGCACTTACGGGGGGCGCCCTCATGGGGGCCTTGCTAAAGGATGGCCAAAGGTTGGCCCTGAAATTTGAAGGTGATGGCCCGATTGGAAAGATCATCGTAGAGGCTGACAGCAGCGGGCATGTGAGGGGGTATGTGGCCAATCCCAAGATTGATATGGAGCTTAGAGATGGTAAGCTGGATGTTGCCCGTGCAGTGGGCAAATCCGGCACCTTAACGGTCATAAAAGACCTGGGCCTCAAGGAGCCTTATAGCGGAATGGTCCCCCTTTACAGCGGAGAGATAGCCGAAGACCTGGCATACTATTTTACTGAGTCAGAGCAGATTCCCTCTGCAGTAGGCCTTGGTGTTTTTGTAAACACGGAAGGTGTAGTTAGGGCTGCGGGGGGATTCCTGATTCAGTCCTTCCCTCCACGGGACGACCGGTTAATCGAAAAGTTGATCACCAAGATTGGAGAGATGCCAATGGTTACGGAGATCCTCCGGGAGGGGAAGGGGCCGGTGGACATACTGGACATTATTTTCGAAGGCACCCCTTATGATCTCCTTGAAGAAAAGGAGATAGCGTTTAAGTGCAATTGCAGCAAAGAAAGGGTGGAAGCAGCCCTCATCTCCCTTGGTGCAGAGGAGCTGAAGAGGCTGATGATGGAAGATGGCGGGGCTGATGTCAAATGTGAATTTTGCCGTACTGTCTACGAGTTTGACGAGGAAGACCTCCAGACCCTATTAGACGAAATAAGCCGAAAGATTCATTGAGCTAAAGCCTTACTTGGCAGATTCTCCTGGCCTTGAGGTAGTGGAGGCGCACCTTGCAGGGGGTATTGCTCAAGGCCATCTCCCAAGTGTTGGTTATCACCAACAGGTCGCCTGGACGTGTTTCATGGGGGCAGGGGATTGAATCGCTAACAGCTGCCTGGGGCGTGATCCTTGCTGCCTCCTGGGGACGGGTGAGATTAAAAACCAAACGCAGGCTTTCCGGGCTTGTAAGATAGGGAACACAAGGGCGGTCAAGGTCCACCATAGCGTAAGTATTAGTCCCTTTATGTTTTATTTCCCGTGCCGTTACAAAAAGGGCTATAGCTTTAGTCAGAACCGCTCCCTCCGGGTCAAGCCACAAGGTATGGTTGGGTAAGGCCTGAGCGGTCTTTTCCAATGAACTATGGGTGGAAGAAATGTCTAGGGTCCCGGTCTCCGGATCAACACAGACGCTTCGGCTTCCTGATAAGACTAAAAGGGGAGCTTTGCCATGCGCTCCCGCCTTGCTCAAGGCATGGGCAAACCGCCCTGTCTGGCAACATAGGTAAAGGCCTCCGAGGGGGTGCCCCCAATCCATTTGTGGGAGTTGAGCGGGACTATGGCATATTAGAAGGATGTCCTCAGGGTTGATTCCCAGCTCCAGGGCCTCCGATACCCTGCCTGGGGGCAAGGCAATCTTCAAATTCCGTTCTCTGAAGACTAGCCTCTCATGAGAGGCCGCATCTTCTGCTACCAAAAGGAAGTGGCACGGCTTCAATTGAGCATGGTTGCCCTCTATAGTGTTTATCTCCTGGGGCCTGAAGCACTTGATGCCCATTCCCATCTGGATGGCCTTCTCGGTTAATAATGGATGGGGGCTGAAGGAGGGTGTGTAAAGAACCTTTTGGACGGGCTCAAGGCAGAGGAGGTCAAAGAAGGTATCATTTATGGTCTCCTCATCAATCACCAGCACCGGAGTCTTTCCTTCCACAAGGGGCAGGAGTTCATCGATGCGCCTCCACCACCAAGCATTCAGTCTCCCATCCAACAATACTTTCACGCCCTACACCCTATGCCTTGCACATCACACCTCACGGCTCTCTCCTGGCTAATCCTTCGGATCCATACCAGGTGCCTGGCGTTCATACCTCTACTTTTTGGACCGAGAGCCCATCGGGATCACTGCTGCCAAGCCCCCATTTTTCTCCCAGCACAATATAGCCCAAATCCTTCGGGTCTTTTCCGAACAGCCTTGCTGCTGCCGAATCTGCTCCCACAGGATCGTTGCTCAGGATCAGGGTATGTTTTTTCGTGACATACTCAGGCTTGCCGCCCGATGGACCGTTTCGGGTCATGATCCTGATGGCATCTATAAGGGTTAAGGCAGGATTGAAAAAGCGGGCAAGGTCCACGATGCTCTGGTTTATGTCCTGGTGGAGCCTCCACCTGGGTCCCCCTACAGCCCCTATCCAATTTTTCATCCCCAGGGTCAGGCCGCTGAGGGAGTGATGCTTTGCCACAGGTATGTTTATTAACTTGTCGGCCTCCACCAACGGGGTAAACACAGGCCATGTCTCCACCCGGGCTCCCCTTATCCTCATATTGCGCATAAGGGCAGAGCGTGGAAATACTAGGTCCGCCCCTGTTTCCTCGGCCACCTGGAGGGCGCCGGAGAGTGCAAAACAGCGCTTGGGGTCATGGACAGGGTGGTCAAATATCCTCACTTTGCGGGCACCTGCCTCAAAACAAAGTTTAACCACGCTCCTGAGCACTTCCGGATGGGTATTGGCTCCCAGCTCAGGACCCCTGGCCCAGGAGATGTTAGGCTTTACCACCACCACATCGCCGCGGGAGATGAAGTTGCCAATACCGCTTGCGGCCCGAAATACCGCTTCCACTAAGGCAGGAATGGAATAATCCGGACTTGTCCCTTTCCCTTCCACCAGAAATCCGGCCCCAGGAGGAGGTGCCTCCGCACCCAAGACAATGCCGGAGAGCTGTCCTGCAAACAGGGCGCTGCCGATAACGGCAATGCCTTTTATGGCTTGGCGCCTGGTAATTGGCTGGAGAGGCTTCACGGGCTTCCTCCTCAAAAATGAAATTGATAAATAGTAACATTGGCCGGCAGCCAGGTCTAGCACTTCAAACGGTACGGGTGCCCTTATTTTTCTGTTGTGCTGGATGGTAAATTTTGGCAGTTTAATATGGCTGTTTCATTTGGAAAGCAGAAGAAGGTCCTGAGGTAGTGGTTAGAAACCCTAAAAGTTTAAGGAGGTGGCCATGAGACAGTACAGGGAATCAGTGGTATGGGTGTTGGTGCTCCTTGGGGTAGCAGCCTTGCTGAGCGCTTGTGCAGCAACTCCCCGGCCCAAGTCAGGGGAGGTTTTTCCCTGCATAAAGGAGGGGCAACTGGAAAAAACGGTGGCCAAGGAGGCGGAGCTCAAGGAACTATCATGCTTTTTCAAGAAATGGGGAGGCAGTGAAACGCTTCACATAAAAGTTGCTCTTAAAAATGTAAGCTCTGAACCGCAGCGATTCAGGGTAAACATCTTTCTGGATAACGGCAAAGCAGTCGGAGGGCTGATCCCAAGAAAGACCAAAAAGGGACTGGTAAAGCCGGGAGCAGTTGTTACTTTTGTGTATCCAGTGCAAAATATGCCAAAACCTCCTAAGTCCATGACCCTTATAGTCAAGACCGTAGGCAAATAACCAACCAAATAATAT
>JAMOVZ010000393.1 GCA_027061865.1 Desulfobacterales bacterium | reverse complement strand
CAGCCGAGGGTTTCGAGGACAATTTCGCCATCCAGCGTGGCAGTGCCCATTGCCATAAGGGCACGGGCCCAATCCAGGGTCTCTGAAATGCCAGGCTTTTTCAGCAAGTCCTCTTCTCGCAGCAACTGGACAAAGGCGGCTACCTGGCGTGCAAACTGATCATTTATGCTTGGCAGGTGTTTCATGATGATCTTGTATTCCTTTTCAATGCTGGGGTAGTCGATCCAGTGGTAGAGGCACCTGCGCTTCAGGGCATCGTGTACATCCCGTGTCCTGTTTGATGTCACCACCACCATTGGCCTCTTCTTTGCCCTGATGGTGCCAATTTCAGGGATGGTTATCTGAAAGTCGGAGAGCACCTCCAAAAGAAAGGCCTCGAATTCCTCGTCAGAGCGGTCAACCTCGTCGATGAGAAGTACCGGGGAGTCATCTTCGCTCTTTTGTATTGCTTCCAGCAGGGGGCGTTTGATGAGAAATTTTTCGCTGAATATGGCCTTTTCGATCTCCGACTTTGAGAGCCCCCCTTGTTCTTGGAGTCTGATGTGGAGGAGTTGCTTGGGGTAATTCCACTCATAAAGGGCGGTTGTGGCATCCAAGCCCTCGTAGCATTGAAGCCTGATAAGCTCTGTGTCAAAGATCTTAGACATGACAATGGCGACTTCGGTCTTTCCCACCCCCGGCTCTCCCTCGAGAAAAAGCGGCTTCTCCAAGGTATGGGCCAAAAAAAGCACTGTAGCTAGAGCCCTGTCCGCAATATAGCCAGCCTCAGACATCTTTTCCACCACTTGGTCTATTGATCGGAACTTGACACTCAATTCATACATCCTCCTGTGTGCGAGATAGCAGTCTAACTTTCTTTATTCGAAACCAGACCTTGGATACATATTACGCTCCTGATCACTTTCCAGTCAAATCCTCCCCCCTGAAAACTTTCACATTGACACGAAAAGAGCCTAACCAATAAAGTAACTCCATCAACCAGATTCCATAACGTATAGATAAAGCAATGAAAAGGAGCCAACAAAAGAAAAAGAAGAGATCTCCGGCTTTACTTGATGAATTAAGCCAGGTGGAGCAGGAAATCCAGGCAAAGGGGATTAAGATACGCTATGAGAGGCTGGAGGCAGGGGGCCTCAAGCTCAAAAGCGGCCTCTGCAGGGTAAAAGGCCAAGTATACCTGTTTATTGACAAGAGAAAGTCCCCTCAAGAAAGACTGGAGATCCTGCTCGACTATGCCTTACAAGACATCCCATTGAGAAATATTGCGGAGCAAATTGAACCCGATGGATCCAATATTTCACGAAATAAGGAACCCGGCCACTCCGGGCCTCGCGTTGCTGACCATGAGAGGTGACCTCTGCCCTTCGTATCCCGTAAAATTCCTCTCTCCTATCTTCTTCCTCGTTGAGTTCCTTGCTTTCCTCTTTCTTCTCGCACCAAGCTGGGCAGCCTCCCCATTTGAAAGCTGCGCTTCTTTTTTGGGCCCCACTGACTCCCTGCTGATCTCAGATCTAAAAGGCAATCACTATGCAAGGCACAATGCCGGGATCCCCCGGGTCCCGGCCTCCACCATAAAACTGCTCACTTCCCTTGCAGCTATCCATCTATTGGGCCCAGAGCACCGGTTTAAGACAGACTTTCTATTGGACCAAAACGGCAACTTAATAATGAAAGGCTACGGCGACCCGCTTCTGATATCAGAGGTGTTGAGTGACATTGCATTCAAGATTTCCAATGAGGTAAAGGGAATAAAGAACCTGATAGTGGATGATTCCTTTTTTGAAAAACCCATCTCGATTCCAGGAAGAAGCACATCTTCTAATCCTTACGATGCCCCTATAGGGGCGGTTTGCGCCAATTTTAACACGGTCTTTTTTAAAAAGACATCCAGAGGGCATTTGGTCTCGGCTGAGCCCCAAACTCCATTGATCCCATTTGCAAGACAAAGGATTTTGGCCCGCAAGCTGAAGGCAGGCCGCTATACCCTCTCCCACGACCCAGACGACCCGCCAAGGTATGCAGGAGAATTACTGGCCTGTTTCCTAAAACAAAATGGGGTCGAGGTAAGAGGGAATGTGAGAATAGGTCAAGTTCATGGACAGGCAAGGCCCTTATTCACCTATCGCTCGCCTTTCACCCTAGAGCAAGTTCTCGCCAGGATGCTTGAGTTTTCCAATAATTTCATGGCCAATCAGATCCTCGTCTATATGGGAGCTATCGAGAGCGGCCCCCCAGGCACCCTTATTAAGGGGCTGGAGGTAGTAAGGGATTATGCAAGGAAGGGGCTGGGCATCGAGAAGCTATGGTTGGTGGAAGGGTCAGGCATTTCAAGGCGAAACCGGATTTCAGCCCTTGAAATGCACAAGATATTAAGGGAATTTGCCCCGTTTAGAAGGCTCCTCAAGAAAAGGGGGATATTACTTTCTAAGAGTGGGACTCTCCGTGGAATCAGGAATCTAGTAGGTTATGTGGAGCAGCATTCATCCCAAGGGCCTCTGCTCTTTGTGATCTTTACCAGGGGAGAGGGAAAGAGCCTGGAAAAGGCAAAAAGATGCATAATCGGTAAGGCCACAGATTCGGCAACCATCCACTGAGGGGCGCTTTTACAGGGAGGGTGGAGACTCTACTTTTTCCTAAACAGCCTCTCCAATGCTTCTTTTGCCTCCTGGGCCTTGTTAACTCCCCCTCTGCTATCACCCTTGATGATAAAATACTCACAGAAATTGGCCCTTTCCTTGTCCACCACCCTTTCTGCCGATACCTCCCTACATTCGTTATAGGCATGGGGATCATGAAATTTGCATTGCAAGCAGCAGTGAAGATCCCTGCCACAGTGAGGGCACACATCACGGCGCCCCACCTTGCCCTCTATCTTTAATTCAGCCTTGCAAAAAACGCATTCCATTCAATTAACCTCCACAATTGCCCCAAAGGATCAAGGGCTGTTACATAACTATGGCTAGATTTTGACAATTTTTACAACCCCAGATAAAATCATCCCCATGAGAGAAAAAAGGCTTGACTATAAGGTATTAGATCATACTGCTGATCTGGGAATGATTGTCTGTGCAGAGACCTTAGAGGGTCTCTTTGAATCCGCGGCCCTGTCTATGATTCACATCATGTTAAAGGTCGAGCAAACCGGGCCTTCAAGTATAACACCTTTATCAATAGAAGGCCAAGACTTGGCCGATCTCATGGTTCGGTGGCTTGGGGAAGTCCTTTATCTGTTTGAAGGAGAGAGGGTTATTACTGTTGACGCAAACGTCCAAAGCCTCTCCGGCCATCATTTAGAGGCCAGTGTGAGCACGATTCCTTTTGATCCCCAAGTCCACGAAGTCCTTTATGAAATCAAGGCAGTCACCTATCACCAGATTGAAGTCCTAAAAAAGAACAGCCACTGGAAAACGAGGGTCGTTTTCGATCTTTAGGCTTTCCATTGACCCGAGGGCGTCAAATTCACGATTGATAATCGGTCATTTCCGCCCTTTGCTTTACAATACTTTTTATGGATGGAGGAACAATTATGGATATAAAGCTTAAAAAACTTGATGAGTTCAGATGGATCATTCCGAAAACCGGTGCCATGAGGGTGCCAGGGCTCATTTTTTCAAGTCCCCAATTGCTGGAGGCGATCAAGCAGGAGCAAAGCCTGGTCCAAGTGAGCAATGTGGCCACCCTTCCGGGCATTGTCCGCCATTCCCTTGCCATGCCTGACATCCACTGGGGATATGGCTTTCCCATTGGAGGAGTGGCTGCCTTCGAGGAGAATGAAGGCATCATCTCACCAGGAGGAGTAGGTTATGACATAAACTGTGGCTGCCGAATAATGACCACCTCCCTGAGGGCGGATCAAATAAGGCCTATGATAAAAGACCTTGTGGCAGCGCTTTTCATAAATATCCCCACAGGGGTAGGCTCTGCAGGGACAGTAAGGCTTACCAAGTCCGAAGAGGCCAAGGTGGCGGTGGAAGGGGCCTCTTGGGCCGTCAAAAAGGGCTTCGGCCAGGCCGAAGACCTGGAAAGGACCGAAGATCACGGGACAATTCCAGGCGCCGATCCTTCAGTGCTAAGTGATAAGGCCTTTAAGCGCGGGCTCGATCAGTTAGGGACCTTGGGCTCTGGCAATCACTTCCTGGAGATCCAGGTGGTGGATGAAATCTACGATCAAGAAAGGGCCAGGGCATTCGGCCTGTTTGAAGGCCAAATAACGGTTATGATCCATTCAGGCTCAAGGGGGTTTGGTCATCAAATCTGCGATGATTTCCTTAAAAAAATGGCCAGAGAAGTTCAAGCCCAGCGCTTTCAACTTCCCGACAGACAGCTTGCCTGTGCATACATCAAATCAGACCTGGGACAAAGATACCTGGCCGCCATGGCATGTGCGGCCAATTATGCCTGGGCAAACCGTCAGATCCTAATGCACCTTGCCCATGAGACATTCCTTAAGGCCTTGTCCATAAGCCCATCCGAGCTTAATATGAAGCTGCTCTACGATGTCTGCCACAACATCGCAAAGATTGAACGCCACACTGTGGATGGCCAAGAGTTGACTGTATGCGTTCACCGCAAGGGGGCCACCCGCGCCCTTCCTCCGGCTCATCCCCTGTTGCCGGACATCTATAAGGCCGTGGGGCAACCTGTCCTCATCCCTGGAGACATGGGGACCTACTCTTTCGTGCTTGCAGGGGCGGAAGGGGCGCTGCGTGAGACCTTTGCCTCCAGTTGCCATGGGGCTGGCAGGGTCTTGAGCCGTTCTCAAGCCACCAAAAAGGCTAAGGGCCGTGCCATCCACCGGGAGCTGGAAGACAAGGGTATTTTTGTCCAGTCGCGGGGGAAGAAGACTTTGAAGGAGGAGATGCCGGAAGCTTACAAGGATGTATCAGCAGTGGTGGAGGTGGTCCACCGTGCCGGCCTTGCCTGCAAGGTTGCCCGCATGAGGCCGCTTGGCGTGATCAAGGGTTAGTATAGCCGGGGAAAAGGAAGAAAAGCCCTTGTCACAGGCCAGGCCGTTATTATATAGAAAACTTACTTAGTTTCGGAGCAGGTCTTTCATACTGCAGGGCTTTTTATCCGGGACCTTGGATGTTTACACCTGCGCGGGATTTAATACCCTTTTGGAAAGGAGAGGAAGGATATGTATGAGCTCACCGATGAACAGAAAATGCTGAAAGACACAGTGGCCCGCATTGCCAAGGAACAAGTGGCCCCGGGGGCTGAACAGAGGGACGAAGAGGCCAAATTCCCTTGGGACATGGTAGAGCTGCTAAGGGAAAACGCCCTTTTCGGCGCAGACTTTCCTGAAAAGTACGGGGGCTCTGAAATGGGGCTCCTTGCCTTATGCCTTGCCATAGAAGAGCTGGCAAAGGTGTGTGCCTCCACTGCGGTGCTCCTCCTGGTCCATGAGCTGGGCGCAACCCCTATCCTCCTTGCAGGCAGCGATGCCCAAAAAGACAAGTACCTGCCTAAACTGGCCACAGGAGAGCACTTGGCTGCCTTTGGCCTAACCGAGCCAAATGCAGGCTCTGACGTAGCAGGTTTGAGGACAAGAGCCGTAAGGGAGGGAGATTATTACATCCTAAACGGAACCAAAATCTTCATCTCCCACGGTGATGTCTCTGAGGTGATTTGTATTGCGGCTCGAACAAATCCATCTGAGCCCGGACATAAAGGAATCAGCTTCTTCATAGTTGAACGGAACACCCCTGGCTTCAGCATAGGCAAAAAGGAAAAAAAATTAGGGCTCAGGGCCTCTTCCACGGTGGAGATCGTAATGGAAGACATGAAGGTGCCTGCGGAAAACTTGCTCATGGAAGAAGGCAAGGGTTTTCATATCGCCATGAAAACGCTTGATTTCACCAGGATCCCTGTGGCAGCACAGGCCGTGGGGATTGCCCAAGGCGCCTTGGATTACGCTGTTCAATACACCAAGGAAAGGGTCCAGTTTGGAAGGCCGCTTTTTTCATTCCAGGGGCTTCAGTGGATGATGGCTGACATGGCAGCCGAAGTGGAGGCAGCCCGCCAACTCATGTATAAAGCGGCCTCGGTCTTTGAAAAGCTGCCCAAGAACATGGACAAACTTCCCAAAGAGACTATCAGGTATTCTGCCATGGCCAAGCTGGTGGCCGCTGAAACCGCTATGAAAGTCACCACCGACGCAGTCCAGCTTTTGGGCGGCTATGGCTATGTCAGGGAATACCCGGTCGAGAGGATGATGAGGGATGCAAAGATCACCCAGATTTACGAAGGCACAAGCCAGATACAGAAAATCATAATTGCAAACACTTTATAATTTTTTTCTTAAGGGCTTGACACCGATGCAAGCCTTTTGCTAGTAGTCGGCTTCAAACCTCAGGTGCCCGTATTTTGGGCTTAGCCCGCCGTTGAATTTTTGGCGGGTTAAGAGGGAACCCGGTGAGAGTCCGGGACCGGCCCGCGGCTGTGAGTGGGGACGAAAGCTGCGACAT
>JAMOVZ010000392.1 GCA_027061865.1 Desulfobacterales bacterium | reverse complement strand
GTCCAGAAATAATATCCTGGGGGTTTGGCTGTCCACTTCTTTTGGCCTGTCCTGGTTCAACTGCTCGGATCCGTGCCCCCGCCCCTGTAATCCTTCCATCTTTGAGAGAGGAATCTGTCCAAGAAGCGCCTTGAGGACCAGTATGGCTCCCTCCTTGTCCAAGGGTTTATTGCCAGAGCCGCATTTTGGGGAGTGAATGCAGGATGGGCACCCCTCCTCGCACTCGCATCCTGATATGAGTTCGAGGGCCTTTTGAAGCAATTCCTCTACCACTTGAAAGCCCACCCTGGAAAGGCCAACCCCGCCTGGGTAACCGTCATAGATAAATACAGCGCTCTTCTCTAAGGCCGGGTGGAGTTGGTAAGAGATCCCTCCCACATCATTTCTGTCACAAAGGGCAAAGAGGGGAAAGATGCCAATGACCGCGTGCTCTACAGCATGTATGGACCCCATGAAGTGAAGGCCTTTTCTTTCCACATGGGCTCGCACCATGGGCTCTATCTCGATCCAGAATCCAGTGGTCTCAAATACCTGCGGTGGAAGCTCAAGGGGGTGGACGCCCAGGAGCTCTTGGCCAGGGAGTGCCCGCTTCTCGTAGCCAGTAATGAATTCGGTAACCTTAAGCCTGCCTTCCTTCACGAGAAACTGGGCCACGGGCCTGGAATTGGTGATGGACAGGATTTCAGTTTCCTTCTCAGAGCGGGGGCGGGTGAAGTAATTGACCCTCGCCTTCTCTACTATTATATCCTTTCTTTCCAAGATAAGGTCCACCACCTGGTATTGCTCTGCCCGGTGGAGGTATACGGCCCCTGGGTGGCATTCCTTGAGCGCCCGGATGCCGTCAACGGTTCCTATGGCCTGGCCGGTCTCTTTTTCAAAGATGGTAAAGCTCTCACCTGCGGTCCTGATATCCACTTTAAGGTGAGGATTCCTCCGTACAGGGAACCAAATGGCCTCTCCTTCAGCACTCCTTGCAAGCTCCCCCTCCAGCTCTAATGCTTCCAAGTGCCCTAAAAGCCCTTTGCCCCAAAGCGTCGAGTCATCCATGGTGAGGGGCATTTCATCTGCGGCACAGGGCAAATGGGCCCTAACCACATGGGGGTTTTGGGGATCCAGGAAGGCCGCCTCAAAAGTGCGCTCAAAAAGTTCTTCCGGGTGTTTCATGAAGTACTGGTCGAGGGCATCTGGTTTCGCGATCAACACTATCAATGACTCGCGCCCCCCCCTGCCCACTCGCCCACCCCGCTGCCAGGTATTGATGATGCTCCCAGGATAGCCGACCAGGAGACAGATATCCAGATAGCCAATGTCGATTCCCATCTCAAGGGCGCTGGTTGAGACGACCCCCAGGAGTTCGCCCGAGGCAAGTCTCTTTTCTATCTCTCTCCTCTCTGAAGGAAGGAAACCCGCCCTGTAAGAGCTTACCTTTTGGCTTAGGCAGGGAGAAAGCTGGGAGACCCACAGGTGAATCAGTTCCGTGACTTTTCTCGATTGGGTGAAGGCAATGGTTCGAAAGCCGTGGCGGATGCAATCGGCAAAGAGGCGGGCTGCAGAAAAATTAGAGCTCAGGATGGGATTAAAAAAGAGGAAGTGCTGGCCTGCCCGGGGCGAGCCTGAGTCCTCCACCACGGTGACTTCCTCCCCTATAAGGGTGAATCCAAAGAGTCCAGGGTTGCTTATGGTGGCAGAAAGCATCACAAATTGGGGCCGGGAGCCATAATAGGC
>JAMOVZ010000391.1 GCA_027061865.1 Desulfobacterales bacterium | reverse complement strand
TCCAAAGATACCCCTGTAAGTATGGACCTCGTCCAAGACGATATATCGTAAGTCCCGCAAGAATCCCTCCCACTGCTCATGATAGGGAAGGATACTTCGGTGCACCATGTCAGGATTTGTAAGCAAGATGTGAGGAGGGGTTGATCTTATCTTTTTCCTTTTGTACCGGGTGGTATCCCCATCGTAGATGGCTGCCTGGATACCGTGGCCTCTAAAATATTCCAGCCAAGGGGCCAGGCCCTTCATTTGGTCCTGTTCAAGGGCCTTGAGGGGAAAGACATATAAGGCCTTGGCGTTTTTGCGGCGGAGGATTTCATTGAGCACTGCCACATTATAAACGAGGCTTTTGCCGCTTGCAGTAGGGGTTGAAACCAGCACGTTTTGGCCTTGTAAAAGCCCTTCCAGGGCCTCTGCCTGATGGGTGTACAGCCTCGTAAAGCCAAGAGCCTCCAAGGCCTCCAGCAAGGCCGGCGAAAGGGCGGGTGCAGGGGAGTGCCTGGCCCTTCGAGGCTCAAGGTAGCGGTGAAAGACAATTGCCTCGCCAAATTCAGGTCTTTGCTTTAGTATGCCGATATAGTCTGACAGTAGCATGTTGTGCAAGACTCCTCTAACATATTCTTGCACACTTTTCATGCCATTTCCCCACAAAAAATTATAATGACTGGCACAACAAAAACTGCTAGGTATGAGGTGGATTTAAAGCTAATAATCCGGTAAGTTATATGGTGGTTTTTAATACCATTTAAGGGAAAAGAGGAGCATGAAAAAAGGCATCATAGGCACTCTGCCTCCTGTAAACAGGCTTCGCTACAAAAAAGGCGACTTGATCATAAAACAGGGCGACTATGGAATTTCGCTATACAAGATAATCTCCGGCAAGGTCAAGGTGTACCTGGAAGACGGGGACCGGCAGATTCCCCTGGCAGTGCTGGGCCCTGGCGAGATATTAGGCGAGGTAACCTTTCTAAAGATAGGGATCGAACCAAGATCCGCCTCGGCCAGGGTGCTGGAGGATGCCGAGGTTGAGATCTGGCATCCAGCCCTGCTTGCCAAAGAATACGAGCAAATGCCAACTATCCTGAAGTATGTGGCCGACCAGCTCATAAAGCGCCTCGTCAGGACCAACAAGCTGATGGTGAGCCTGACCAGCCAGCTTCCCGGGAAAAAGGAAGACCAGCAGGCCCCAGAGCCCAGGACCTCACGGAGGATGTATTACCGGAAAAAACTGAATCTGCCGTGCTATTATAGGCCGGTGGGGGCGCCTGAAAAGGTGAGGCTCTCTGGAACCATAAAAAACATAAGCCTCACAGGATTGGGCATGATGGTCAGCTCCAGGAATGCCATTAACTTTACCCATGATCCGGGTGCCCATTTCCATATAAATGCAATGCTTGAGGGCAACCGCGAAATCAATGTGACGGGAAAGGTGGTCTCCTTGAGGAAGGCAAGGGCGCCAGGCCTGCTATTCCTCGGTATCTCCTTTGTCGGGTTGAGCGAGGATTCCAGAAAGACATTAGGGTTTTTTATGATGCCGTAAAGGAGAGAAAATGGCCATAGACAGGGTCATATATAGCTATGTGGTAAACGAAGAGGCCTATCAGGACCAGGATGAAATCATCGCTGAAGGGGCCAAAGGCAATTGGGCCTACCTGATCCTGGAAGGAAAGGTAAAAGTAAAGAAAAAGACTGCCAAAGGGATTGTTACCATAGATACCCTGAAGGAGGGGGCCATATTTGGCGAGATGGGCCTTTTTGCCAAAGGCGAGGCCATGCGGACCGCCTCGGTTGTAGCCGACGGCCCGGTGCGGGTGGGTCTGCTTGACACCCACAGGATCATCAAGGAGTATGAGGCTCTTTCACCACAGATGAGAGCGCTTATGCGCTCGGTCATCAAACGCTTGAGAGAAGCTACCAACAAGGTCACTGCCATGGTGGTGGATCTTACCTCCCCAAACGCAGCCGATTCCAATGAGAGATAAAAACAAAGAGGGCATTGACCGCCCCCGCTTGACTTCTACGGTGAAGGGCTCAGGGTGAGCTTCAAAACTGGGTCCGGGCGACCTGGACAGAGCCCTATGCGGGCTGGAGTTTCCCACTCATCCTGATCTGTTGGTGGGTCTGGAGAGTCCTGACGATGCAGGGGTTTATCGGCTCAGTCCTGATTTGGCCCTCATCCAAACCGTTGACTTCTTTACCCCTGTGGTGGATGACCCTTACAACTTCGGGCTGATTGCCGCTGCCAACTCCTTGAGCGATATATACGCCATGGGAGGTCGGCCCCTCACGGCCATGAACATCATCTGCTTTCCGGCCGGCAAGATGCCCATTGAGATATTGCGGGAGGTGCTCAGGGGTGGAATTGAAAAGGTAAAAGAGGCGGGGGCCGTGATTGTGGGTGGGCACAGCGTTGAAGATGATGAAATGAAATATGGGCTTGCGGTAACGGGCATTGTCCAGCCAACGCGGATCCTCACAAACAAAGGGGCAAGGCCAGGGGACCTCCTGGTCCTTACAAAGCCCATTGGGACAGGAATCATAAACACAGCAATTAAAGGAAATCTGGCCTCTCCTGAGCTCATAGAAAAGGCCGTAAAGATTATGGCCGCCTTAAACAAGGAGGCTGCAGAGGCTATGGAGGGATTCGGGGTGAGTGCTTGCACCGATGTCACCGGCTTTGGCCTTCTGGGGCATGCCTTTGAAATGATTGAGCAGACGGATGTAGGGCTCAAAATCTTTGTTGAAAAGATACCGGTAATTGAAGGGGTAAGGGGGCTTGCCTCCATGGGGATACTCCCGGCAGGGCTCTACCGAAACAAGGAATTTAGGAAAGATGCAATCCTCGAGTTAGAAAAAGTGGACCCAGTGGACCTGGATATACTTTTTGATCCGCAGACATCTGGAGGGCTGCTGATTGCGGTAAAGAATGAGGAGGCCCGCTCCCTGGTGGATAAACTGAGAAAACGGGGGGCAGAAGCTGCAATTATAGGAGAGTTCCTAGACACCCATCCTTCCAAGATAATCCTAGAAAAATAAAGGGTAATTACCCATTTGCGGTATTACCATATATGGGTAATTAAGCTGAAAAGATTAATTATTTTAAAAGGTTGGCTGATTTGTCTTTTAATCTTTTCTTGGTTTGCTCCAGCCTCTGGTGAAGACCTTCCCAAGTGTCAAGCAGGCTCTCCAGCCGTGCCTTGGAGTCATTGTACTGCTTTACAATCTTCGGGCCATTTTCCGGATCCTTGAACACCTCTGGATCTGAAAGCTTGGTTTCCTGCTCCCTTATGAGTCCTTCCAATGTTGAGATGTCCTCTTCCACCTGTTCAATCTCTTGGACAATGGGATCCAGGGCCTCACGAACCAGTTGCCTTTGCTTGGCCCTCTCTTCCCTCAGCTCCTTCTTGCTTTTTCGCCGTTTGGCATGAGATAAGGCCGTGGGAGGGTGGTCGGTTTGAGGGGCTTTGTGGACAGAGGCGGGGGGTGGTTCTGCAGACTGGCAGTGGTGAAGGTAGTCGGCAAGATTGCCGTGGTATTCATTCAGCACCCCACCGTTCAGGTCCCATATCTTGGTGGCTAACCTGTTTACAAAAGACTGGTTGTGGGAGACAAATATGAGTGTCCCATCGTATTTTGCCAGGGCCTCGATCAGTATTTCTGATGAGACGATATCCAGGTGATTAGTGGGCTCGTCCATTATCATCAGATTTCCGGGATTTACCAAGATCTTTGCCAGCATAACCCTGGCCTTCTCTCCTCCAGAGAGCACTCTTATGGGCTTTTCCACGTGAGAGCCAGAAAATAGAAAGGCGCCGCATACACCGCGGATGAAACTAATGCTTTGATGGGGGGCTGCCTCATGGACCTCTTGGAGCACGCTTTTTTCCGCAACCAGGAGGTCTGAATGGTGTTGAGAGAAATAGGAGATTTTTACATTATGGCCCCAACGGATACTTCCCCTGTCAGGCGGCATCTCGCCCGCCAAGATTTTGAGCAACGTGGTCTTTCCCGCCCCATTTGGCCCAATAATTCCAACCTTCTCGCCCCTCAGCACCGTGAGATTGAGATCCCGGAACAGCGAATTTTTCCCAAAGCCTTTTGAGATGCCCTCAAGGGAGAGCACGACCTTGCCGCTGTTTTCTACCGGTGGAAAGCTGAATCTGACAGCCTTTTCCTTCCTATGGGTCTGGACAAGCTCCATCTTTTTTACGAGCTTGATCTTGCTTTGGGCCTGTCTGGCCTTGGATGCCTTGGCCTTGAAACGCTCTATAAACCGTTGGGCCTCTTTTACCTTTTGCTCCTGGTTTTTTGCCTTGGCTTCCAGAATGCGGCGTTCTTCCTCCCTTGCCTTGAGGTAAAAGTCATAATTCCCAGAGTAAAGCCTTACCCCTTCGGGGTGAAAGGCAATGGTCCGCTTGGTCTGCCTGTTCAGAAAGTCCCTGTCATGCGACACAAGCACCAATGCCCCCTTGAAGTCTTGAAGAAACTGCTCAAGCCACTTTACAGATGGCAAGTCCAGGTGATTTGTGGGTTCGTCCAAGAGTAAGAGGTCCGGGCGTTGATAGAGCAGGGAGGCCAAAACGGCCCTCATTTTCCATCCACCGCTCATGGTGGAGAGGTCGCTATGGAATTCCTCCTCCTTGAAGCCTAAACCAAGCAGGATCTTCTCAGCCACGTGGGTCGGAAAATCAGCCTCAAGATTGTTCAGCGCCTCGTGGGCCTCTGCCAACTTGCCTCCA
>JAMOVZ010000390.1 GCA_027061865.1 Desulfobacterales bacterium | reverse complement strand
AAGAAATACTACCAATGCGACCAGAAGGTATGTCAATTCATTAGCTGGGGGAAGCCGTTATCCATGCCTTGTCCCAGGTGCAATAACCCTTTCCTGGTGGAAATCGAGTCTGATTCAGGCCTAACAATTGCCAAGTGTCCGCGTGCAACCTGCGGTTACAAAGGTGATCCTTCCGGGAAGGCCCCTTCCAAGAGTTCCTCCGCGGCACATCCGCGCCTCCCGCCTGGCCCAAAGGTCCTTGCAAAGGCGAAAAAGAGGCGTGTCCGCCGGCGGGTGGTAAGAAAGAGATAAAAAAGTGCAACTTTTGACTTGAAATCCGCCCTAAAACGTTTATACTATTAACCAAATCAAAGTGTCAAAACAGGAGGAATGCCATGCCCATATATGAATTCAGGTGCAAGAGTTGTGGTAACATCTTTGAATATCTCTGCTTCTCCAGCAGGGATGCGGCAGAGGCCCGTTGTCCCTTATGTGGTGAGAGGCAGACAGAGCGGTTGCTATCAACATTTTCTTCTCAATCTTCTGGTGGCGGGGGCCTGCCATCTCTGTCTCGGGGCTGTACGCCGCGGGGAGGTTTTTCTTGAGCTTAAGGGCTAAAGAGGGGGCCGTGAGCCCCCTTTTTTACTGAAAGGAGCGAAATGGGATGAAAGGATGGGTAGTTTTACTGATAGTAGTCGCCTGGGTGCTCCTTCAAGTTTATGTGCTCCCAAAGTTAGGGGTCTCTACTTGAATGCGCCCCAGTTGTCAGTTGGACAACAAACATGAACAGCAAATCCAAGGACTAGAGAAGAAATAATCCCCCCGTTATCAAAAACGGCCTAGGATCCTTCGGGCGATTATTATCTTTTCAATCTCTTTGGTGCCTTCATATATCTCCAAGACCTTGGCGCCTCTGTAGAAGCGCTCAATGTCGTGGTCATTAATATAACCGTAGCCTCCGTGCAGCTGCAATGCCTCATCTACCACCTCTACCGCTGTGCGGGCAGCAAACCACTTGGCCATGGCCACAAGCTTGGTGTCGGGCTTGCCGCTGTCAACACTGCCACAAGCCCTGTAGGTGAGTGTGCGGGCAAGTTCTATCTGAGTGGCCATTTCAGCTATCTTGAACTGGGTCACTTGAAAGGAGGCAATCTTACGGCCGAACTGTTCCCTGGTTTTAACGTGCTCGATTGCCAAATCTAGGGAGCCTTGGGCCAACCCTACGCCATGGGCCGCCACATAGGCCCGGGACCTGTCAAAGAACTGCATCAATTGATAAAACCCCTCCCCCCTTTTGCCAACCAGGTTGCTTTTTGGAACCCTTACAGAGGAGAAAAAGATATTTGCCGTATCAGAGGCCCTCAGCCCCATCTTGCCCAAGATCTTGTCTGCCTCATACCCTTCCCGGTCTGTTTCCACTAAGATCACGCTGTGTTTCCGGGACTTGGACCCGGCCTCTGGATCGGTAAGGCAAAACACAAGAATGAAATCAGCCACGCTGCCATTTCCAATCATTACCTTTGAGCCATTTATCACTATCTCATCGCCTTCAAATACTGCCGAGGTGCTCGCAGAGGCAGTATCACTGCCAGCATCCGGCTCTGTTATGGCAAACCCCATGATGGCCTTGCCTGAGGTAAGAAGCGGCAGGTATTTTTTCT
>JAMOVZ010000389.1 GCA_027061865.1 Desulfobacterales bacterium | reverse complement strand
CTGGCCCCCCTTCCTCCTGACCCCTTTGCCCCCTTGATAGTAAAACAGATGCTGGAGGCTGGAAGGCTTGCAGGTGTGGGGCCCATGGCTGCGGTTGCAGGGGCTATTGCGCAATTTGTAGGGGAAGGATTGCTCGGCTGGAGTTCTCAGGTGATAGTGGAAAATGGAGGGGATATATTCTTGGCCACAAAAGAAGAGACCACGGTGAAGCTTTGGGCCGGCACATCGCCCTTCGGGGAAAAACTGGGCCTAACCATCCCACCTGAAATGATGCCCCTGGGGGTTTGCTCTTCCTCTGCCACTGTGGGTCACTCCCTGAGTATGGGGCAGGCTGATCTGGTCACAGTGATGGCAAAGTCTCCCCCCCTCGCCGATGCCGTTGCCACGAGAATAGGCAATAAGATAAAAGAAAAAAAAGACATGGAGGCTGGCATTAATTGGGCCAAAGAACTCCCCGGGGTGAAGGGGATAGTAATAATCTTAAACGATGCCCTGGCATCGTGGGGAGAAGTAGAATTAGTGACCCTATAGCTCGTAGAGGGTATCGTCCACCTCAGGGGCTGGCCTCCTTGCCTTAATGATCCGGCTACTCAAGGCTCCCCCCTCAAAGCTGAAAGGATCCTCTTCCTCCAGCAGGTCTCCCATCTCTTGTTCAATCTGCTCCGGATCTTCGCCCGCCTCCATCCTGCTGAGGGCCTCTTCCATGCCAGGGCCCAGTTTGAGGCCGGTCATGTCGCTTAGCTTTCTCATAAGATTGGCGGCCTGGCGTGGATCATCTTCATTGATGTTTTCGGCCTCCTTTGCAAGGAGGTTCATGGCCCTTTCCATCTTGGCCTCATCCATATCGGGAAGAGGCATGTCCTCGTCGGATTCCCCCTTGTTTTTGAGGTGAGAGAAAACCGACATCCATCTTTCCAGCTTAACCTTGTTGCATTTCGGACAAATGGGCCTCTTTTCAGTATTCACGGTCTTGGAGAAGAAATTGAATATCATGTGGCACGTCGAGCAATAGAATTCGTAAATGGGCATGGCATTAACCTCTTCATAAGAAAAATTAGCCTAGGTGATCGCAGTAACTTGGTTTAAATAGATAGGATATTGAAAATACGAAAGAAAATATAAATTGTCAATGGTTTTTCCGCCCAAAATTTCATCATAAGCCTTGTATTTTGGAAAGAGACTGATATACTTCTCAAATTGATTTAACTTGCATCGGGATCCAGGAAAATGGCTACTGTGATTGGAGTGCTCTCGGATACTCACCTCTACCAAGTATCAAAGGCGCTGAGAGATATTTATGGGTTGTATCTGTCAAATGGTGTGGACATGATATTCCATGTGGGAGATGTCGTATCCCCGGCAGTAGTGGAATTCTTGAGCCAGAAGCCCTTTTATGGAGTTTGCGGCAACATGGATCCCGTAGAAATAAAAAATATCCTTCCCTTCAAACAGGTGGTGGAGGTGGAAGGGTTTCGAATAGGGCTTATTCATGGGTGGGGTTCCTCTTCTGGGCTTGAAGAAAGGATCTTGGGAGAATTCAGTGACGTGGATGCCATAGTTTATGGTCACTCCCACCGGGCCGTGAATGAATATCGCCACGGTGTGCTCCTCTTTAACCCTGGCACCGCCACCGGTTATAGCTC
>JAMOVZ010000388.1 GCA_027061865.1 Desulfobacterales bacterium | reverse complement strand
ATTGTGGAAGGGATAAGTTTTGAGAAGAAAAGGCTGGAGGCCCTAAATTCACTCCATGAATCCCAGGAGCGCTTCAGGCGCTTGGCAGAGGACGCGCCATTTGCCATTTCCATCATGAAGGGGGATGGCACATTTGAGTATGTTAACCAGCGTTTCACGGAAATATTTGGCTACACGCTAGAGGATGTGCCTGACAAGGAGACCTGGTTTCAAAAGGCCTATCCGGATCCAGGGTACAGGGAGGAAGTTAGAAATGCCTGGAAGAAAGACAAGGCCTCCCACCCCATGCAGAATCAGATAAAAGAGCGTATCTTTCAGGTTACTTGCAAAGACGGCACCCGGAAGCTGATCCGTTTCCGATATGTGGCCTTGCAAAATGACCGGCACCTCCTCACCTATGAAGATGTCACCGAGATGATCAGGGCCGAGGAGAAGCTAAAGGAGAGCGAGGCCAGATATAAGGAGCTCTACGAGAAGGCCCAGAGGGCACAGCAGTTATACAAGTCCCTGTTGGAGTCATCTGTTGATGCTGTTGTAATTTATGACCTGGAAGGAAGAGTAGTGTACCTAAACCCGGCCTTTGAAAAGATATTTGGCTGGAGACTTGAGGAACTTAAAGGCAAGAGAATCCCCTTTGTGCCTGAATCAGAACAGGTTGCCACCCATGCAAAAATCAGTGAGATTATCGAGAAGGGGTTCCCATGCCAGGAGTTCGAAACCAAGAGGATGACCAAGGATGGAAGGGTGTTGGACGTGAGCATCAGCGCCTCCCTTTATAAGGATCACACAGGAAAGCCCGCTGGAATGCTGGTTCAGCTAAGAGACATCACAGAACGAAAGAGGCTCCAGACCCAACTCCAGCAAGCCCAGAAAATGGAGGCCATTGGCACCTTGGCGGGTGGAATCGCTCATGACTTCAACAATCTCCTAATGGGAATTCAGGGCACCATCTCAGTGATGCTCCTTGAAATCGACCCCCAACATCCTTGGTATAAAAAACTGCAAGTGATTGAAGAGCAAATTCAAAGTGGGGCCAAACTCACAGGTCAACTCCTTGGATATGCAAGAAGAGGTAAATACGAGGTAAAGCCTATAGATGTAAATGAGGTGGTCCGCGAAACTGCTGAAACATTTGGGAGAACAAAAAAGGAGATTGAGATACACCTGGATCTGGCCCCGGATCTCCTCCCAGTTGAAGGGGATCGGGCCCAGCTGGAGCAGGTATTGTTTAATTTATACATAAACGCATGGCAGGCCATGACATCTGGGGGTGATTTATATATAGCCACCAGGAACATTTCCCATGAAGAGCTGGGAGGACGGGTTTACAAGCCAAAAAGAGGAAACTACGTGATGATCTCTGTGAGAGATACGGGGGTGGGCATGGACAAAGAAATTCAAGAACGAATTTTTGAACCATTTTTCACCACAAAAGAGATGGGACACGGCACCGGCCTGGGACTTGCCTCTGCATATGGTATTGTGAAAGGCCATGGGGGCTACATAGATGTTGAGTCTGAAAAAGGAAAGGGAAGCACCTTCAAGATCTACCTGCCTGCCTCCAAAAGAAGCCTGGACCACTCCCCAATCGCTTCTTCCATTATCAGGAAAGGGAAGGGCACGGTGCTTCTGGTGGACGATGAG
>JAMOVZ010000387.1 GCA_027061865.1 Desulfobacterales bacterium | reverse complement strand
ACTCATAATGTTTAGGGTCGCGTCTTGGTTTTTCGTCTCACCTCCTTTCCGGTATTTGCTGGGGTAGCCGCCATAAGAGCGCAAGAAGCCCCTTTGCCTTTTGAGCGGCAAGAACTTTCTTGTCCAATGCACTCATTCCAGGTTCTTTAATACGCCCAAAAGCTCGAAACTGGAGAAAGGCTTTTTCAGGACCGTTACCCTATGGCGCTCCCTTACTTCATCTATCGATTTTCCAAAAATCCTGGGACTGCCCGTCATCAATACCATCTTGGTCCTGGGATTGTGCTTCAGAATCGCCTCCATTAACTGCATGCCGTTTTTCTTCGGCATGTGAATGTCAGTGATCACCACATCCGGCTCAAAGTCCAAATAAACCGAGTAACCGCTTTCCCCGTCTCCGGCAGTCTTTGCTGTGTGTTCCCGGCTCTCAACAACCTCTTGGACCACTGTGGCCAATGCCCTGTTGTCGTCAACCACCAAGATCTTCATTCTTTCGCCTCCCTTCACCCAAGGCATAGAGCAAGTAGGGTGCCATGAAGGAATATGGGTGTTAACTTATGGATATTGCAATATAATTCAGTATGGCCCTAGTCAGGATGGGATGCCTTGTGTAGGGTTTCTCCTTCTAAGAAATTGGAGGGTATTTGGTTTTGAAAGAGTAACTCACTGAATAGATGGGGGTTTTAACGAAGGGGAAAACCTTCACGGGAACGACTGCCTATACCAAAAATGAATTAAACCTTCGTTAGCCGAAATGATGGAAATCAGTTCCTTCTGAAGGTTGAAGGGTCAAGGTCATGTTTTCGCAGCAAGTCATAGAGATCTGCCCGGTATTTTCCGGCCAATTTGGCTGCACGGCTGATGTTTCCCTGTGTGATATTGAGTAGCTGGATCAGATATTCCCTTTCAAATTCTTCTTTTGCATCTCTCAAGGGTTTTAGTTGACCTTTGTCGTCAACTCCTTGGGCCTGAAGCAGGAGGTCTTGGTCGATATAGTCGTGAGTGGCCATGGCTACAGCACACTCTATAGCGTTTTCAAGTTCGCGGATATTGCCGGGCCACGAGTACACAATCAATTTTTGGATGGCAGATGGGGAGAACCCCTTTATATCCTTGTTCATCTTTTTTGCGTATTTATCCAAGAAGTGCCTTGCCAGCAATGGAATGTCTTCTTTCCTTTCTCTCAAAGGAGGTAACCGGATCGGGATTACGTGGATCCTGTAAAAGAGGTCCTCACGAAATTTTCCTTCCTCTACAAGGTTGGCCAGATTCCTGTTTGATGCGGCGATGATCCTGACATCTACCTTGACCAGTTCTTCCGAGCCGAGGGGATAAAATTCACCTTCCTCTAGCACCCTCAACAGCTTGGCCTGCATGGGAAGGGTCATTTCTGAGATCTCGTCCAGAAACAATGTGCCTTTGTTGGCCTGAAGGAAGATTCCTTTTTTACTGGTAAGTGCGCCAGTAAATGCCCCCTTTTTATATCCAAAAAGTTCACTCTCCAAGAGTGTTTCAGGAATGGCGGCGCAATTTATGGCCACAAAAGGAAAATGGCTTCGCTTGCTCGCTACATGCAAGGTCTTGGCAATAAGTTCTTTGCCGGTGCCGCTTTCTCCTTCAATATAGACGTTTGAGTCTGTTCTCGCCACATTGGCAACCTGCTCCAGCACAGCGGTCATTTTCTTGCTTTTACCAATGATATTCTTGAACTGATACTTTTCCTCGACCAGTTCTCGAAGCCTGCTGATCTCACTGGAAAGCCTAACCTTTTCCAGGCATCGCTCTATTTGTAGAAGGAACTCTTCATGCTGAAAAGGTTTGGTGAGGTAGCCGTATGCCCCCTTTCTCATAGCTTCCACTGCACTCTCTATGGTGCCGTATGCAGTCAATATTATTACGGGGAGTTCTGGATTTATCTGGTGGAGGCTGTCCATAAGATCAATGCCGTCCTTGTCTCCCAGCTTGAGGTCAACTACAGCCAGGTCAAATACCTCTTCCTTGCTCATTTCCAATGCCTTTTCACCTTCAGTGGCGGTAACCACCCGGAATCCCTTGGCCTCAAGCCTCATCCTTATTACATTCAGGATATTTTCGTCATCATCTATGACAAGTATGCTGTTCATTGATGCTCCTTAAAAACCTAACTTTAGTCCCTATGGGCTCTTTTCAGTCTCCAAATCCACTTGCTTGAGCCTTTCCATCTTTGAGCGCAGCTCCCTGAGCTGTCCCCTTAAAATTCTTGACTCCCTTTCCAGATGGACCACTCTTGCTTTCAGTTCCCGGTTAGCATGTTCCAGCCTGGCTATTACCTCTTTCAAACGCTCTATCTGCTTTTCTTTTGCCTCCATATCCCTCAGCAATGCAACCACAATGGCCGCCTGCTCCGCCTCTCTGCTGGCGGGGAATTCTTCCATAAGCCTGGAAAAGGAGCTATATGCCTCCTCCAGATCTATTTTCCGGTTTCTTGGGTGGAGGTAGAGAAGTGCTGTGTGAAAAAGCCTCCGCGGATCACCGGCCTGGACATGTCTTTGTTTATTTGGCCTCTTGGCACTCCTTGTTGGGCTGCCATCCTGGTTGTGGCCGGCGACAAAGCAGGAACAGCCCAGCATGAATATGATTATGAAGCAAGAGGCAATGTGAATGAAAAAGTGCTTCCCTTTCCCGGTTGGCTTTCTACCCATATCTGTCCCCCGTGAGCTGAGATGATGTGCTTTGCTATGGAGAGCCCTAGCCCCGTCCCTCTTGGTATCTCAATCCCATCCTCTATACGGCGGAATCGTTCAAATATCACCTGGAGATTTTCAGCCGGGATACCGGGCCCATTATCTGATACTGAGATCTTAACACCCTTTCCGTCCTGGGAAAGGGTACAGGTCACCCTCACGACACCCTTCTGTTGCGGGCTAAACTTAAGGGCGTTGTCGAGCAGATTTTCAATTGCTTGCCCGATCCTTTCCCTGTCTATGTTTACCAACGGCATATCGGACTTAGGTTCAAATTGAAGGTCTATTTTTTTCCTCCGAGCTATCGGTGTAAGCTTTATTATGATTTTTTGAAGCACATGAATCAGGTCACATGGCCTATAGGAATAGGTCATCATCCCTGCTTCCATCCTGGACAAATCCAGGATCTTGTTTACGGAGTTTATGAGCCTCTCGCATTCTTCCTTGGTGATCTTGAACAACTCATACTGCTTTTCAGGCTGGTTTGAATAAGTCCCCTCAAGCAGCATTGAGGAGGCCTCTCTGATTGCGGTAAGCGGAGTGCGAAGTGTGTGGGATACGTGGGCGATAAAATCTATCTTCATTTTGTCAAGCTCGCTTAAACGCTGAGACATGATATTAAAGTCATCTGCCAGGCGTTTTATCTCAGGGGGGGAGGTAATATTTACCCTTTCTCCGAAATTGCCCCTGGCAATCTCGCTTGTCTTTTTGCGCAGAAGGAGGATAGAGCGATTGATGCTTCTTGTTGTGAAAAATGAGATTATTAGGCCAAGGATGGCTGCAAGTGCAGACATGGTTGTGGCAACCCTTGCTACATGGTTGCTCATTTCTTCTGAATGACGTATCTTTTCTTCCCTGTCAAGGTTCGCCCTGTTAATTATCCATTGTAGAGAGACAGTTATCTTGTTGATACAGTCCTCCTTTTCTTGCCTGTAAACTAAAGCGGGATACTCGAGCTTGGCTGCTATGAATTCCTGTTCAGCCTCAAAGAGGGAGAGGTACTGTTCATAGGCATCTCTAACTTTGGCCAGTCTCTCCCGGTATTCGCTCGATTGTATGGTCTTGTCCAATTCATCTAATTTGTTTGCCACAACTTGAGTTATCTCTTGGAACTTCTTCAAGAAATCCTCATCCCCCGATATGAGATACTTTTTCTCAAAGCTCCTTTGTGAAAGAATGGCATTCGAGATGTCTTCTGAAATCTTGATGATCGTGCTGTCGTGGAGGGCAATTGATTCAGTGAGGCTATTTAATTGACCTAACTTGAGAGAGACATATGTGCCCAAAGAGACCACGATTGCCACAATTCCCCCAAAGCCCAATATAAGCCGCATGAAGATGGAAAGGTTCATGACTGGATAGCTCCAAAGGCAGGAAAATCACAAGCGCCCGTTGGCCAAAGAAGACCCAGGGTATATAACAGCCGGCCAATACATAAACAGTTCACCATACCCAAAACCAAATCCAACAATAAGATTGCAAGGTAAGTGCCACAAAGTAAACCTTATTGAGGCTAACCTGTATCAAGAACCGTTTTATGAATTATGCCAAAGGGTTGAGCCGCCTCTAATTAAAAGGTTTCAGAGAGGGGGAATTCGAAGAGAGAAGGGAAGGGGGTGGAGATGTGTTAAAATTGAAACAAGTTGTGAACAATAATTGTCTCCCTTTTTATGAAAGACGAGGTGAGGAATTAGTCGAGGGGCGGCCCTGTCTGTCCTGATGATCCAATGAGCAGGTCAAAGGAGCTGAGGAAACAGGTGTAAGCGCTTGGTATATGTAACACCTCATTTGAAAAGGCCTTTACAAGCTTATTGGCCATCTCTACCATGGCCTGATCTTGGTTGAGGCGGGAAAGTCTTACAAGATTGGCTAGGGCCACAGAATTGCCGGATGGTATGGCACCGTCGTAAAACTCTTTTTTTCTGAGAATCAGTTTTTCACCGTCCCGAGAGGTAAAGAAGAATCCCCCTACTTCGTTGTCCCAAAAAAGATCAACCATGGTGGAATTAATAGAAGTTGCTTCTTCCAGATATTTTGCCTCTGATGTGGCCTCATATAGATCCAATAATGCAGCCACCATAAAGGCATAATCGTCTATCATACCCTGGATCCCGGCCTCACCATCAAGCCAACGGTGCAGCAGCCTTCCTTCATCTGTCTTAAGATACCTGAGCAGGAAGTCGCAGCTTGTCTTGGCTGTTTCAATATAGGACGGATCGGCAAGGATTCTGCCTCCTCGTGCAAATGCAGATATCATGAGGGCATTCCAGTCGGTAAGTATCTTGTCATCCTTTTCTGGCTTGATCCTTTTCTCCCTTTCTTGAAAGAGCTTTTTTCTGGCCTCCGACATCTTGGCCTCCAGCTCCTTGGCATCTAAGCCCAGGTCTGATGCAATCTGTGATATCTCCTTTTTCAAATAGAGGATGTTTTTGCCGGTCCTTTTCTTGGTGGCCTCTTCCAGGAAGTTGCCCTGTGGCGATACATTATACACCTTGCAAAATAGCTGCCCCGCCTCTGGTCCCAAGACACCCAAGATTTCCTGATATCCCCACACATAGAATTTGCCCTCAACGCCTTCGCTGTCAGCGTCTTCAGCAGAATAAAAGCCACCGTCAGAGCTACTCATATCCCGTATAACATAGTCGAGAATCTCCCTTGCCGTATCGCCATAAAAGGCATTATGAGCCGTACCGTATGCCTCGAGGTAGGTGGTGGCAATCAAGGCCTGGTCGTATAACATTTTCTCAAAATGCGGGACAAGCCACTCCCTGTCCGTGCTGTATCGGTGGAACCCAAAGCCCAAGTGATCATATATTCCCCCTAAACGCATGCGCCGCAGGGTGTTTTCCACCATTTCCAGGGCTCTCTTTTCTTGTCTCCGCCTCCAATACCTTAGCAAAAAACCTAAGTTGTGGGGGGTGGGGAACTTTGGGGCCGGGGAAAAGCCACCCCACTGGGGATCATAGGAGTTGGAGAGGGCCTGGTATGCCTTGTCCAGGATGCTTGCATCCAGATCAGGGCCGGGAGCGGCCCTTTCCAAGGTTTTCAATGCTTCCATGATTTGCCTTGTGGACTGCAAAAGCTCCGATCTCCTCTTACTCCACAGATCCTTTACGTTGCCGATGAGCTCCAGCATCCCAATTCGGCCAAAAGCGCTCTTTTTTGGGATGTAAGTGCCTGCAAAAAAAGGCTCCTTTGCAGGGGTCATCAATATGGTCAAGGGCCATCCCCCGCTTTGTGTGATTAATTGGCAGACGGTCATGTACACGTGGTCAACATCAGGCCTCTCTTCACGGTCAACTTTTATGCATACAAACGTTTCATTGAGGAGCTTTGCCACCTCTTCGTCCTCAAACGATTCCCTTTCCATTACGTGGCACCAGTGGCAAGTGGAATAGCCAATAGACAGGAATATGGGCTTGTCTTCATTTTCGGCCTTTTTAAACGCCTCCTCCCCCCAAGGATACCAGTCCACCGGATTGTAGGCATGCTGGAGAAGATAAGGGCTTTTCTCAGTTATCAATCTATTTGGCGCCTTTGCAGGCATGAACACACCCTTTCAAATGTTGTGATACTTTATTCCAAACCTGCCCTTGGCCTGATCCGGCAAGGGATCCCTCTCAATTCAGGTGTGCCGAACTCTTTGCCAAGTTTCCGGGAAGATGTCATCATGTTAAAGTTGGCCGTTTGCCAATCTGTTCCACCTTTCGGGCTTTCAAGCCACCAACCGTAAGAGGCAAATGCCACACCGGGCAGAATGGCTTCACTTAACACGAGCTTCTGGGTTGCGCTGCCTTGCCTCGTCTCTATTATTACATATTCA
>JAMOVZ010000386.1 GCA_027061865.1 Desulfobacterales bacterium | reverse complement strand
GTGAGGGTTTTGCCAATCGCCATCAAATCCTCCTTAGCCGTTTTTCCCACCACCATTGAACTCAGGTGGTCCCAGCTCCTTTACTATTTCATTCATGTCATTGACCTCTTTCAAAAAGGCCCTGTTGCACACCGTGCAAATAGCTGTAAGCCGGAGCCTGCGAATATCCAGCCCCTTCTCCTTCATGATCTTGTAAACATTGTCCACCCTCTTGGCCAAGGCCTCGTACGCCCCCTCATATGGACACTCTGCCCCGCAGGACATAATGATAATCCCGCTGATTCCCTTGCGGAAGCAATCTAGATAAAACTTTTCCGGGAACAGTGCCGGGGCCGGAACCCTGAGGATGTAAGTGTTTGCAGGATAAGGGCTGTGTGCTTGGCCCACAGAGTTGGCTCCTGGGTAAGCACAGTGCTCTGTGGCCAAGATCAGTATCTTGCCTTGGTTGTCTTGAGCCGACATGATGTCTCCATCTTATTTTTTTCTTCTAATAAACAGCCTGTCGTATCCATCCGCCTCGAGGACCCCCAGAAATTCATGTCCTACCCTGGAGGCCCACGCCGGAATATCGTTTCTTGTGCCAGGATCTCCTGACAGCACCTCCAGCACCTCGCCTATCTTTACCTTCCCGATTCCCTTCTTGGCCTCCAGCAAAGGTCCTGGACAAGCGCTCCCCCTTGCGTCAACAGTAGCTGCCACTTCAATGTTGTTAAGATCCACGTCTGCCATTTTACACCCTCCTTTTGCTTTGTTTATTGGTTATCGCAAACCTTATCATACGGATGGCCCATGCCATCCTAGCCTTTTTTTCTAAGTAACATCCTGTAAATATTCCCTACCTTTTCGTTGGCAAGCATTTCATATGAGAAGGCCTTTAGCACCATCAAGAGATTGGCCCTGGTTGAATCGTCAGCCATAAGAATTTCCATGGTTTTTTCTGGTTCCATCTCCCTAAATGCCTTGGTAAATTTTAACAGGGCTACAGGAATCAATGCCCCTCTTAAATCTAGAATCTCCTTCCCTTCACTTTCCAACTCCAAACCTCTTTACCATTCCCGTCCATCTTGCCAAACTCAGTGAGCAACTCTTGTGCCAATACCTTGTAAAGGGGCCGCAGGATTCTCGAATCTCCTTGCGCACACCATCTGTAAAGGGCATAACAGTTTGATTTGATAAGGCCTTTATTGATGTTCAGGGCAGAAAGGAAACCTCTGAAGAAAACCTTGATTTCTCAAAGTTCACCCCTTTTTTTATTTAACTTGCCATTGAAGTGTTAAATTTTTATAATTAACATTTAAGAATTTAACAGATGGGGTTAACAATGGTTGAACAGGAATTGAATATTTACTGGAAGACAGTAGTCAATACTATCCAGGATGGCGTGATGATTGTTGATCCCACTGGGACCATAGTCTCTGTCAACAGGGCCCTTTTAAACATGACGGGTTTTAGCGAGGAAGAACTGGTGGGCAAGCCCTGCTCTTTTCTTCCTTGTGATATTTGCCATATCTCAAGAGATAAGGGCTCTACAAATTGGTGCTTGCTTTTTTCATCAGGCAAACTCGACATGAAGCGCTGTTCGTTAAGACGCAAGGATGGCACGCTGATACATATCCTGAAGAATGCCTCGTTGCTTCACGACAGCCAGGGAAAGGTGATAGGTGCCGTTGAAACCTTAACCGATGTCACTGAAATCATAAAAAAAGAGCATCAGATTGAGGCCTTCAGGCGAGAGCTGGAGTCAGAGGATGGATTTCACGGCATCTTGGGCTCATCCCATAAGATGAAAGATCTGTTCGACCTCATTGAAAATGCGGCCCAGTCTGATGCGCCGGTGATCATTTTTGGCGAAAGTGGCACGGGAAAAGAGCTGGTGGCTAAGGCCATACACGAGGCAGGGCTTCGTAAAGACAAACCCTTTATAAAAGTGAACTGTGCGGCCCTTAACGAATCTTTACTGGAAAGTGAACTTTTCGGACATGTTAAGGGGGCCTTTACAGGTGCTTACCGGAGCAGGCAAGGTCGATTTGAGGCAGCACAGGGAGGGGATATATTCCTTGATGAAATCGGAGACCTTCCCCTTTCCACCCAAGTGAAACTTTTGAGGGTTCTGGAAGAGAAGGTGATAGAGCGGGTGGGGGACAATCGTCCTATCCCGGTGGATGTGAGAATTATTACCGCTACCAATAGAGATTTACAAAAGCTGGTGGAAGAGGGAAGATTTCGTGAGGACCTATTTTTTCGAATCAATGTGATCCCGATACATCTGCCTCCTTTGAGGGAGAGGCGGGAAGACATCCCCATCCTTGCTGAGGCGTTTTTTAGGCGGGTAAAGCTGAAAAGCGGAAAGGAGATAAAGGGGATCAGCAAAGAGGCCATGGATCTGCTCATGGGCTATCCTTGGCCCGGGAACGTGAGAGAACTCAAAAATGCCTTTGAATATGCATTCGTTGCCTGCCAAGGCCCTTATATTGAACCGTACCATTTTGCCCCACATATTCTCAATTCTCAAAGTGTTGGTCAAACCGTGCCCCGGGAAAAGGTGGTTATAAGCCGTGATGGCCAAAAACGAGCCGAGCTCATAGAGGCCTTGAGGAAAGCCGGGGGCAACCAATCTGAGGCGGCTAGAATTTTAGGGGTATCACGGGTTACAGTCTGGAACCGGATGAAAAAATACGGAATCACGGTGAGCAAGGATTTATAGCATGGCCTTTGGCATAGAACTTGCTTATATATATTAACACTTGGCAGCGCCTCCTTTTGCTAAGTACCCCCAACCAGACGGGTCAGCCTTAAGATTAGGGCTGACCCGTCTTCTTTTCCAGGTTTTTAGCAAGGCCATTCCCTCAAAGGAGGCCTCTTTCATCCACACGGTCCCCCAATCAGATGGCTTTACAAGTGTTAGCCTGTAAAGTATAAGAAGGCTGATTTCCACCTAGGGGTTTGATATGAGTAATCAGCACAAAGCGGTATGCAATGCGCTTCAGCCTTTTGGAACAACAATATTTACTGAAATCAACAGGCTGTGCGCACAGGCAGGGGCGGTCAACCTATCCCAAGGATTCCCGGACTTTGATGGCCCTGAACCCATAAGGCGCCTTGCTGCCCGGCGTATCCTTGAGGGACCGAACCAATACAGCCCATCCCCTGGGGTGCCAAGCCTCAGGCAAGCAATTTCTGGCAAGGTAAAGAGGTTCTATGATGTGGAAATTGATCCTGAAACAGAGGTCACTGTAACTTGTGGGGCTACAGAGGCCATTGCTTCAGCCTTCCTGGGCATCCTTGAGCCGGAAGATGAAGTGATCCTGTTTGAGCCATGCTACGACCTCTATCCGCCACTGGTTGCAAGGGCTGGGGCAAAGGCAATTTATGTCCCTTTAGAGAGGCCGGGTTTTAGGCTTCCCCGTGATCAATTGGAGCGGGCATTTGGCCCCAAAACCCGTCTCATTGTCATCAACAATCCCCTGAATCCTATAGGCAAGGTGTTTAGCCGCGAGGAGCTTGAATTCATCTCTGAACTTTGCAGGGAGCATGATGTAATTCCCTTATCCGATGAAGTATACGAACATATTGTATATAGGGGCAGGGAGCACATCCCCTTGTTTCAGATTCCATCCCTAAGGGAGCGCTCCATAGTAGTGTCCTCTACCGCCAAGACCTTTTCCATGACCGGCTGGAAGGTAGGTTATGTCATTTCAAGCCCCTGGCTTACAGAGGCCGTGAGGATGGCACACCAATTTTTGACATTTTGTACACCCTCTGCACTCCAGGAGGCCATGGCAGAGGCTATTGATTTGGATGACTCCTATTATGAGGAACTTTTGGCCCTATATTCGGGCAAGAGGGAGATGCTCTCCCAGGTCCTTGAGGACTTGGGCTTCCAAGTGCTGTGGCCGGAGGGGGCGTATTATACTTGTATTTCCATAGGACGGCTTGGTTTTGAAGATGATATGGCCTTTTGCCGCTACTTGATCAATGAAGTTGGGGTGGCTGCAATACCCTGTTCATACTTTTGGCATAACCGGAGGGGAGGAAGGGATCTGGTGCGATTCTGTTTTTGTAAAACTGATGAAACGCTAGAGCAAGCAATAGAGCGGCTCAAGAGGTGGAGAGGATGAAGCTTGCCCTTTTACAGATGGATGTGGCTTGGGAGGCAAGGCCACAGAATTTCCGCAAGGTGAAAAGATTTGCCAGGCTGGCCAAGGAGGAAGGGGCAGAGCTCTTGATATTGCCTGAAATGTTCTCAACCGGCTTTAGCATGAACCTGAATGTTACCGTAGAGGAACCCGGGGGGGAGACCGTTAGCTTCTTGAAGCAGCTAGCAACTGAGCTGGAGTTATCGGTGATAGGGGGCGTGGTGCTCAAGGGAGCGGGGGGGTTAGGAAGAAACAGTGCCCTCGTTATTGACAGCCATGGCCGAGATGTAGGCACATATACCAAATGCCACCTTTTCTCCTTCATGGAAGAACAGCGATATCATGAGCCTGGCTCCGGTCCGGTGGTATTCGATCTGAATGGAATTCCGGTTTCCATTTTCATATGCTATGACCTCAGGTTCCCCGAGATCTTTCGTGCGGTGGCCGAAAGAGTCCATCTTATGGTGGTTATCGCCTCGTGGCCCTCGGCAAGACAGCTTCACTGGGACCTGCTTTTGCCTGCGAGGGCCGTGGAGAACCAGTGTTATTTGGCAGGTGTCAACAGGGTTGGAGAGGGTGGAGGGCTCACTTTTACCGGGGGGAGCGCTGTTTATGATCCCTTGGGAAACAGGATCGCCTACGGGGGTGAGCAGGAGACTATCATATTTGCCCAGATTAATCCTGCTATAGTTGAAAAAATCAGGAAAGATATGCCTTTTCTCAAGGACAAGCGATTTTGATCACCTGGCACCCATGGAAATTGCCAAGATCATAGCATCCATTCCGCTCTTCAATGGCCTCCCCAAATCCCAGATTGATGACCTGGCCATGATCATGGCCGACCAGATTTTTGAAAAAGGCCAAACGATCTTTACTGAAGGCGAGGAGGCCAAAGGATTTTACGTGCTCATAAGCGGGCGGGTCAAGATCTACAAGGTTTCATTGGAAGGCAAGGAGCAGATACTTCATATATTCGGCCCAGGCGATCCCTTTGGCGAGGTCCCGGTGTTTACCGGCGAGAGGTTTCCTGCTCATGCAGCGGCCATGCAGAGGAGCAGAATCTTTTTCTTTCCCAGGGATTCCTTTGTGAGGCTGATTAGAAAAAATCCTGATCTGGCCCTTAACATGTTGGCCATCCTTGCAAGACGCCTGAGGCGGTTTTCTTCCCTGGTGGAAGACCTTTCATTAAAGGAGGTGCCAGGCCGTGTGGCTGCTTATCTCTTGTATCTGAGCCGGTTAGACCGAGGGGCCACAGAGGTTACCCTCGATATATCCAAGACCCAGCTTGCAAGCCTTCTCGGCACTATCCCAGAGACACTTTCAAGGATCCTTGCCCGAATGAAGAAAAGGGGGCTCATCCAGATAGAGGGAGCCAAAATACAACTCCTGGACTTAGAAGGCCTTGAGGCCTTGGCAGAGGCGGAGGAAAAGCTTTAGAAAAGGGCCTAATTTTTCCGCATGAGATAGGCTACCGCCCTCTCCAAGCCCTCGATGGTTAGCTCGAACATGGGAAATATCTCGCGGATTATCTGTATGGTCCTGGTGTAAGGCCACTCTTCTTTCATTTTTGGATTCAGCCACACCGAGTGAGGGAATGTCTTGGCAATGAATCGAAGTCTCTCAATGGATGGCTTGGTGGAGCGCTCTTCCACATGGATGGAGCCGTCTGTGGCCATGAGCTCGTAAGGCGCCATGCTGGCATCTCCAACTATGATAAACCTGGTATCAGGGTCAAGGCGGACCAGCTCATCCACTCTGAAAGGCTTTTTGTACCTTGCCGGATCTTCCCACAGGTTGTCGTAGATGGTGTTGTGAAAGAAGAATGTCCTCAACTCCTTGAATTGCGCCCTCGCATAATCAAACAGGGTTTGAACCACATCCACATAGGGTTCCATGGACCACCCGCCATTGTCTATGGCAAGTATGACCTTTAACCTGTCTTTCAGGCTCCGCTCGAATACGATCTCAATCTCTCCGGCATTCTTCATGGTCTGGTAAATCGTCTCTCTCACATTTACCTGATCTTTTGGCCCAACCGGCACCATGTGGCGCAGCCTCTTTAGCGCCTCGCCCATCTGTGATTTGGTAAGAGGGCCTTGTTGGGAGTAGTCCCTGTAACGGCGGTCCATTGCCACTTTGACCGCTGACTTGTTTCTAGAGACTCCTCCAACCCGCATCCCTCCAGGGTGGTATCCTGAGTGGCCAACGGGCGATGTTCCAAGGGTCCCTATCCATCTGTTTCCGCCGTGATGCTCTCCTGCCTGCTCCTTGAGCCTCTCCATGAAATACTTGACCAGTTCTTCAGGGCTGAGCCGGCTTATTTCTTCCTTATCCAGCCCCAAGACCTCTGCGAGCTCCTCCGGGGCCTTCAGCCACTCCTCAAGCATTGCCCGAGCGATTTCTGAGAGTTCAAACTCGTCGG
>JAMOVZ010000385.1 GCA_027061865.1 Desulfobacterales bacterium | reverse complement strand
ACGGCTCCTTCCAGTGGTTGAGGTGGTTAGGGCCCAAAGGGCCGAGCATCAAGTGAGAGTTAGCGCTTACGGTAATGTCAGACCTGCAGAAACTATTCGCCTAGTGAGCGAAGTCGCTGGCAAAATAATATATGCATCTCCTTATTTGGTGGAAGGCGGGCGATTTGAAAAGGATGATCTGTTGGTAAAGATCGATCCAGCCCACTACGAGGCAGCCGTGGCCCTTGCCAGGGCCCAGGTAAAGGAGGCAGAGAGCAAGGTAGTCAGCCTTGAGGCCGAGGCCCAGCAGGCAATGGAGGAGTGGGCGCTAAACAGAAAGGGCGACCTCAATGAGCCGCCGCCTCCCCTTGTAGTAAAGGAACCGCAGCTCATGGCAGCCAAAGGGGCGCTGGAGGCGGCCAAGGCCCAATTGGACAGGTCCCTCATAGACCTCCAAAGGACAGAACTGCGAGCCTCCTTTGACGGCATTGTAAGGGAAGAGGATGTCGGGATAGGTCAATATGTGGCCAGGGGGCAAATTCTCGCAACCCTTTATGGAACTGAACTGGCAGAGGTCGTAATCCCTTTGGAAACAGGAGATCTCAAATGGATCAAAATCCCCGGCCTTACCACCGCCAAGGTCCGGGGTTCAAAGGCAGTGGTCCGGGCCGGGATAGGAAAAGAGATGTCATGGGTGGGTAGGGTTGCCAGGGCTGGCCCTCAAATGGATGAAAAGACCAGGATGATAAAGATCATAGTGGAGGTCAAAGGGCCCTATAAGCGCCTTCCCCCTTTGATGCCGGGGCTTTTCGTGGAAGTGGAACTCATGGGCCCAAGGCTCTCCACAGTAAAGATACCTCGCTCCGCACTTGTAGCGGGCGACAAGGTATGGGTGGTTGAAATGGCCGGGCGTTTGAGCCCCCGGCATGTCAAGGTCGCACGGCTGGAGCCAAAATGGGCGCTCCTGGAAGCAGGCATTGAGGATGGGGAACTGGTGGTGGTCTCCCCCCTCAAGGTGATGACCAAGGGGATGAAAGTGAGAACAAAGATGAGGGATGTGAGGCCATGAAGGGAGTGGTAGCCTGGTTTGCCGAAAATCATGTGGCAGCCAACCTGCTAATGGTTTTAATCATAGTTGCAGGGGTGATAACCGGGCTCAGTATGAAGGTGGAGATATTTCCAGAGGTGAGCCTGGACACCATATCTGTAACCGTGGAATACCCAGGAGCATCCCCTTCAGAGGTGGAAGAAGGGATTGTAAAGAAGATAGAGGACCAGATCGCAGGACTTGCAGGGATAAAGGAGATCACTTCCAAGGCCCAAGAAGGCTTGGCCACAGTAATGATTGAGGCGGAAAAAGGATGGGACGTAAAAAAACTCCTGGATGAGGTAAAGGCCTCTGTGGACCGGATAACCACATTTCCTGAAGAGGCAGAGCAGCCTGTGGTCCAACAGCTTACAAGAGTCCACAGGGTCATCAGCCTGGCAGTCTATGGTCATACGGACGAGTCCACTCTGAAAGAGATTGCCCGCCGGATAAAGGATGACATAACCAATTTGCCAGGCATCACCCTGGCAGATCTTTCAGGGGTGAGACAGAGGGAGATCCATGTTGGGATCCCTGAACAGACCCTGAGGCGCTATTCCCTTACCCTTGGAGTGGTGGCTGAGGCCATAAAACGCTCCAGCC
>JAMOVZ010000384.1 GCA_027061865.1 Desulfobacterales bacterium | reverse complement strand
CAGACGTGGAGGCATTCGCCACAAGAGATGCAAAGAGTTTGATCACCTTTTATATGGGCATAACTTCCCCTCAAGTTGATTGACAGAGCATCAATGCCCTTAACTTCTCTGCAGGCACGAATACACCGGCCGCACATGACACACCGTTCAGGATGGTACTGTATCAGCGGCGTAGCATAGGCCTCCCCCTTTTGCTTAATGGAGATGTCTCCAAAGCCGTGCTCGCCCACTTGGTATTCGTATGCCAGGTCTTGGAGCGCACAATCCCCGGACTTAGGGCATACTATACAGTCTATCTTGTGATTCAGGAGCATAAGCCGAATGGCGGTTCGCCTCAACTCATGAAGACGCTCGGACCTGGTCCTGACGATCATGCCATCCACCGCCAAGGTCTCACAAGCAGGCATAGGTTTGCTGGCACCTTCCACTTCCACCATGCATACCCGGCAGGAGCCTATCGGCGATAACTTTTTGTGGTAACACAGGGTAGGAATCCGAATCCGGTTCCTTGCGGCAACCTTAAGGAGGGTTTCACCCGGATTAGCCGTAACCGTCCTGCCATCAATAACCAGCTCAGGCATTAATCGCCCCTTTTTTACAAAGCTATGAGCCCAATACGGTAACAACGAAGGCACCTGGAGGCCTCTTCCAGGGCCTGGGGGACAGTGAACCCAAGCTCTACTTCTTCAAAGGAATTGACCCTGGTGCTGGGATCCAGTTGCCTCATCTCCACCCTTTTCTTGCCCCCAACTATGGGCATCTTTTCCTGGGGACCGAAGACCCCAAGACGAGCCATAAGGCCTTCCATATAATCCTGATCCTCTGGGGAGCAGTGGCCTTTTTCCAGGTACTGGGCAATGAACCGGGCGGCCTTTTTCCCGTCTGCAAGTGCAGCAATCAATGTTAGTGGACCCGAGACACAATCACCGCCTCCAAACAGGGGTGTCTCATCCACCCTCAAGGTCGAGCGGTCCACGACTAACGTGTTCCACTTGGTTAGCTCTATTCCTTGAGCGGATTTCAGATAATCCAGGTTGCAAGTCTGGCCAATGGCGGCCACGACAGCATCTGCCTTTAGGACAAAGTTTGAACCTTCTACCGGGACGGGCCTTGCTCTACCGCTCTGATCTGGCTCTCCTAATCTCATTCGCAAGCACTCAAGGCCAGTGACCTTCCCATTTTCAGCCAGGATCTTGATGGGTTGAGTCAAAAAGTGGAACTTGACCCCCTCTGCCCGGGCATCCCTTATCTCCTCCTCGTCTGCCGGCATTTCTGCCTCGGTTCGGCGGTACACCAGGTTTACATCCTTGAAGCCGATCCTTAGCGCAGAGCGCACACAGTCAAGAGCGACATTGCCTCCCCCTATCACAACAATCCTGTTTCCTTTGAGCGGTATTCTGCCTTGAGCAATTTCCCTCAGAAATACTATTCCGGCCATGTAGCCTTCATAGCCTTCATCTTCCCCTTCACACCGCATCTTCATAGACTCATGGGCCCCTGTGGCCAAAAAGACAGCCTTGTATCCTTGGGCAATGATTTGATCCAAGGTGATGTCCTTGCCGACTCTCACATTGCACCTTATCTCGGCTCCAAGCTTCTCAACCAGTTGGATCTCGCGGCGAAGAACCCGCTTCGGCAGCCGATATTCAGGTATACCAACCGCTGCCATTCCA
>JAMOVZ010000383.1 GCA_027061865.1 Desulfobacterales bacterium | reverse complement strand
CATTGCCACCAACACATCAGGATTGGAAACCACGGGAGAGGCGATCTTTTTATCTGATACCGTGACAGTGCAGTTGGCCGTGCCCCCGCGCATCTCAGCGCCATAGGAAGGAAAGTAGGTCACATTAAGGCCTTTCAACATGGCCCCATGGCTTAAAACATAACCCATGAGCAGGACGCCCTGCCCTCCAAATCCTGAAAAGATCGTTCTAGTGATCATCCTTTTAGTCCCCGTAACCAGTCGTGTCCTTAATCACACCAAGTGGATATGTCTTCACCATTTCATTCTTCACCCAGTCCCATGCTTCTTTTGCACTCATCTTCCAGTTGGTGGGACATGGAGATAGCAACTCCACGAGGGAAAATCCAAGGTCGTCCAGTTGGCACCTGAAGGCCTTTTTTATGGCCTTTTTGGCCTTTCGGATCTGTTTGACAGTAACAACGGAACAGCGTTCAACATAGACCACGCCATTGCTCACAGCAATCATCTTTGAGATATCGATTGGATTGCCATGGAGCCTGGGATTTCGTCCCATGGGAGCAGTGGTGGCCTCTTGGCCCAGCAATGTGGTAGGGGCCATCTGCCCGCCCGTCATCCCATAGATGGCATTATTGATAAAGATTGTGGTTATCCTCTCGCCCCGATTGGCCGCATGGATGGTCTCTGCAGTACCAATGGCTGCCAGATCGCCGTCGCCTTGATAGGTTAGGACAAAACGATCAGGCCTCGCCCTTTTTATTCCAGTGGCAACGGCCAAGGCCCTTCCATGGGGAGCCTCGATCATGTCAAAATTAAAATAGTTATAGGCCAGCACAGCGCATCCCACGGGAGGCACGCCAATAGTTACCTCCCTCAGACCCATCTCGTCCAGGCACTCAGCAACGAGCCGGTGGGCGATGGAGTGCCCGCAACCCGGGCAATAATGGGTGGGCACGTCCTTTAGGGACTCTGGCCTGCCAAACACCTTTTTGTAATCAACCGCTGCTACCATCTCTATCTCCCTGCTATACTTCTATCTTCCGGCCTATCCGGCCTTCGTTTTTGTGGACGGAGAGCAAGAAATCGGCCACCTCAGCAGGGGTTGGAACGATTCCTCCAGGGATTCCGTAAAAATGGATTTCAGCCCTCTCGCCAACAGATATGATCACATCTTCGAGCATTTGGCCCAGGGAAAATTCTAAAACTGCTACTTTGCCTGCCTGTTCAGCCAGCTCCCTCAGTTGCTTTACAGGATAGGGCCACAGGGTAATGGGCCTAAACAGCCCCACTTTGGGGCCATTGCCGCTCAGCTCCTCTATGGCACTTTCCGCAATTCTGGCAGCAGTGCCATAGGCCACTATGACAATGTCCGCCCCTTCAACGCCGATAGTCTCCCACCTGGTTTCCTTGGCCTTGATCTCTTCGTATTTCTTTTGGAGCTTGAGGTTGTGGTCATGGAGGACCTGGGTATCCAGGAGCATGGAAAAAATGGCCCTTGGCTCCCTCCCTTTGCACCCCTCCAGGATCCAGTCTTTTTGGGGAAGCTGCTCTGGATCTATGGAATCCGGGAACACAACTGGTTCCATCATTTGCCCCATAATCCCATCGCCGAGGATCATTACTGGATTCCGGTACTTATCGGCAAGGTCAAAGGCCAGGAATGTCAACTCTGCAAGCTCCTGGCACCCGGAGGGAGCAAGGACAGGGGTTCGGTAATCACCATGCCCCCCCCCTCTAGTGGCCTGGAAATAGTCTGCTGCGGAAGGCGCAATATTACCAAGCCCTGGGCCTCCTCTCATCATGTTAACCACTACAGCCGGCAGCTCTTGGCCGCAAAGATAAGAGATCCCTTCTTGTTTCAGGGAGATCCCAGGCGAAGAAGAGGAGGTCATCACCCTTGCACCACAAGCTGATGCCCCCAACACCATGTTGATGGATGCAATCTCACTTTCTGCCTGCACAAAGGTTCCCCCTACTTCAGGAAGCCTTGCAGAAAGGTATTCGGGCACCTCGTTTTGTGGGGTGATGGGATATCCGAAATAGAATCTACAGCCTGCCCTTACTGCAGCCTCACCAACCACATGGTTGCCTCGCATTAAAACCTTTTCATTTGACACGGTACACCTCTATAGCAACCTCAGGGCATACGAGCGCACACTGGGCGCAGCCCGTACATCCCTTTTCATTTTCTGAGATCTCTTCCTTGAATCTTACAGGATGATAACCCTTCCTGTTCACCGTCTCGTCAATCTCTATCATGTCAAAGGGGCAAAACTCTATACATATGTGGCACCCCTTGCACCTCTCCTTGTCAATAACGATCTTCCCTTTGCTTTTTTTCTCAGACATGATAACAAATCCGTTAATTTATCAATTTACCCAACCAAATAATTGGCTTCCTATCAGACAGCGTTAAAAACTCTAAGCTTATACCTATATTTCCTACTGCCACTGCGTGTCAAGCTTTTTCTCCCCTTGTGCGTCATGCCCTTAAGCCTGCCCCAACGCTGTTTCACCTGCCCACCTGCTGCAATTCATTTTTCATTGTGAGGCTTCCCTTTCCCCGCCCTTCTCAAAAAGGTGCTGAAGGGGGATTGAAAAAGACGGGGAAAGAAAAAAGGCTATGGTGCCATGGGATCAAAATGTACGGCTCCTCAGGTGAAAAATTGGCATGGGGAGGAAAATTATGCTAACTTGATTTTGGTTTACCATATTAGGCTGCCAGTAAACTCAGTCCCCGCTTACTCAGGAGGAGCACCTTGAGCACTGCCTTGTCAATATTAGACCTGGAAAACATCCTTTACCACTTGAACTACCGCTCGACCCTTGCCGCCCTTTCCATGTGGATGGGACAAAAGGGGCCAATTGCCCCTCATCAAGTATATGAAGGTTTTGAGAAGTTTTTGACCCTAGAACATCTTGCCGAGATTGAGGAACTTGCAGACGGCGAGATTTCCCACAGGCTCCGTCACGCATTTATTGACCATTATCTCCAGCTGCGTATCCTGCCATATGAGACGGAAATGAAGGCATGGATGAGGGGGGCTGCAGCCCATGTGGATGGAGAAAAAATCTACCTTAGGGAGATCATCCCTTGGTGCCAGAAAAAAAGTAACAGGAAAAAGAGATTGGTCCTCCAAAAAGAAACCATTGCCCTGTCAAGATTCCTCAAATCCTTCGTATTCCAATACTGGGACTTGGCCATAGAGCTTTTGACCGACTCTTTGGGCTTTCGTGATTATGTTGATTATTGTTCCAAGAAAAAGGGGGTCGACTACGAGTTTTTCTACAGCTTCGTGAAAAAGTTCCTGGATCAAACCGCATTCCTTTACACCGGGGCCATGGAAATGTGGGCAAGAGAGAGATTCGGCGCTGATCTGGACCAGCTCACCCGGTTTGACGCAATCAATATCTTGGCCTTGAGCCAGTTTGACCACCTATGCCCTGAAAAAGAAATTAACCAATTAACAGAATTCTTCCGATATTGGAATGTGAATCTCACTCAGATTCCGGGGCTCCATCTGGAACTGGGAAAAAACAAGGACAAAAGTGCCCAGGCTATATGTTTCGTCCTCGGGATTCCCGATGAGATATATGTGCTGATGAGGCCCCAGGGGGGATGGGTGGACCTTGAAACCCTGTGGCATGAACTCGGCCACGGCCTTTCAGCCGCCCATACCTCTCCCAAAATTCCTGTTACCATGCGGGAGATGGCCACTTGCAACAGGCTCTCTGAGGCTTGGGCTTTTTTACTTCAGGGCATTGTACTGTCTCCACCCTTCTTACGAGAGTTTCTGGGGATGAATTCCCATGACGCCCAAAGGCTTTATTATTACAAGACGCTTAAAGATTTCTCGATCTTTAGAAGATATGCCGCCAAATTCCTGGTGGAATATGAGGCATTCACCAGCGGCGAACTATCAGATGGCTCAAGGTACAGTGAGCTGATGACCAAATACACGGGTTTCTTTTATCATCCGGATGCCTTTTTGCTGGATTTAGTGCCAGAGTTCTACAGTCTGGACTATGTCACAGCCTGGATGGCAGAGGCTCTCTTCCAAAACTATCTAAAAGAAAGGTGGGGGGAGGGCTGGATATTCAACCCCGATGCAGGCAAACAATTGAAGGTCTGGTGGTCTAGGGGTAACACGCTGGATCTCATCCCTTTCCTGAAAGAAGAAGGGCTGGGAGAACTTTCCCCAGAGCCGCTTTTATCAAGGTGGCAAGAAGTATTGGGGGTATAATGGAAGCGTCTATGGAAGAGGTCATAGAACAGAATAAAGATGGGATGGACACATTCCAAGTCCCGTGGCCCAGTGCCCTCAATGAGATCAAGGATACTGCCGTGATGATGAAGATGGCAGGCCGTTACATATGCCACGCCAATGTGGTAGCCAGGATCGGGGACCGTATGGCAGAGGCCGTGGAAGCGCTCCAAAGGCAGCTTGAAGAGATCAAGAAGCTATTTGTGGGCAAGCCGCTGCACGACGTGGACTTTTCCGGGCCCTTAGCAGATCTGGAAAAGATCGCCTCCCAACTCAAAGAGCCGGCCCCTGAGACCTTGGAGAGATGCAAAACCGGGGACCTGGGAACCTACCTGAGCGAAAAGACTGCTCAGTTGGCAACTCTAACCAGGGAAGTGATAAGGAAAATTGAAGGCAGGGACCTGGTATACAAGCAGACCGAAGCAATTCTCACCGGGCTCAAAAGATTACGCTTCTTACTGCACAGCTTTGTCACAACCTATAAGATACTTACAAGGGTGATTGCAGCGGTCGTCCTCTTAATCTTAGTAACCTTTGTAGCGCTCTTTGCCACACTGGAAACTGAAACGGAGATCATGGCCAGAATCACTCAGAACCGCGCCGATATAAGGGCAGCCCAAGCAGCGCTGTCCAGGGTTGAAGACCAACTCGCTCAACTGAATTCAAAAATGAGGGAACTGGAAAAGCTCGAGCTGGACCGAGAAGAAAAAATCAAAATACTGGAAATGAGTGTGCAGGCCCATCAATTAAAAGAAAAGAGGGAAAAGCTCCAATTCCAGATACACCAAAAACAGAAAGCCCTTGAAGAAAACATGAAAAAAATCGAGGAGATCAGGCACAAATCTCTCCTGGCTCGCATGCTCCGCCTCTAAGTTCAAATCATCAGGTCTTTGAAGTCCGCCTTGTCAGGGGCTTTTAGGCTGATCAATTCCTCCTCTCCATTTTTTTTCACTCTGACAGCAAGTTCACTGCCAGTTTCTGCATCACTGTAAGCGGCCACAAGCAATGCGCCCATTGCCACTTCATCTTCACCCATACCCATGGGATCTCCGGTCAGAAGCACTGCAGGGCCAGGGACCGAGACGGGGTGAAGCAGGATGTCCTCTTGGCCTCTCAAGGTTTGAATGGCCTTGTTTTCATTCTTGTTCCTTCCAACTATTGCCTTCACAGTGGATGTGAGCCTGAAGTGACGGCCTACTTTCAGCAGCTCCAGCTCCCTCACGGCGGGGAGATCTACTTTGCTATCAAGGAGGTCTTTGAGCCGCCTGGAAAAGACCTCCTCTGTAAGCAGGCAACCACCTGCAGGCGAGGGATAATCACTTATACCCAAGCGTTTGGCAAGCTCCATCTGGGGCTTTCTCGATCTGCCCTGAAAATCCAGCAACAACTCCCTCCTTACCCAACCTTGCCTTTCAGGTATGGTCTCCGGCAACAGTTTTGCGCTCAGAGGCCTAAGCACCAACCCCTCAAAACCGCTTTCCTTAGCAACCAGGGCCAGGGCGCGGCGGTTCTGGCTCATTGGCCTCTGCCCTAAAACTTCCCCCGTAATGATGAAATGCGCCCCCACTTGATGCAGCATCTCTCCTGCTATCCGGAACATTAGGGCGTGGCAATCAATGCAGGGGTTCATGTGCTCCCCCCAGCCGTATTTGGGCGCCTTGACCACCTGGAGGTGGCGTTCGGTTATATCCACCACCCTAATGGGCACTTGAATAGCGCTTGCAGATTCCAACGCCCGCTTGGGCCCAAAAAAGGGGGTCTTAAAAAAAAAGGCCAGGACTTCTATGCCCTGGGCCCTTACGATCTGGCAGGCAAGCATTGAATCAAGCCCGCCTGAAAACACACTCACGGCCTTCACATCACTTGCTCCTTACCTCTGACCTTTAACCAAGACACCTTCAACCCACCCGCGAGCAGAGCCACGGTGGCGAACCAAGCGTAGCGGAAGGAATATGCCGTTTCGCTCGACAGCAATACTCAAAAACCCGTCAGCTTTGTCCACTGCCAAAAAGCGCAGTGCCCCCGTAATCCCCTAGCCGCAAACTAAAGCCCAACATCCCGTAACCTTTCTACCGCCCTTTTCTGCTCATCAGTGAGGTGTTTGGGAACCGCTACGTTTACCTCCACATAGAGGTCACCCCGCCCTTTACCCTTGAACCGGGGCATACCGTAGCCGGGCACCCTCAGCTTGGAACCCGACTGGGTCCCAGGGGGCACCTTCACCTTGAGCGTCTTTCCGTCAATGGTGGTCACCTCGATCCGGCCCCCCAGAACTGCATCCGAGTACTTGATCTCCCGTTTCATGTAGAGGTCGTCGCCCTTCCGGCGAAACACCGGGTGGTCCAACACCCTAATCTGAATGTATAGATCGC
>JAMOVZ010000382.1 GCA_027061865.1 Desulfobacterales bacterium | reverse complement strand
GTCAGTCCTCTTGGCTCAAAAACCATTTTTCGATTCAAGAAAATAGAGAAGGTCCCTTACCTGGAGCCTGGACGGTTCCAATTTAACATTCCTGAAGGGGTAAGACTTATCCGGGAAAAGTGAAAGGCTCACACCACCATCATCTTGGAAATGATCTTGCCCGCCCTCTTTAGGTCCTGGAGGCTCATTGCAGGGAGCAAATAGTCCACCAAAGGGAGGGCGACCTTCATTCCACTGCCCAGGAGCCTTAGTTCTGGGTCGCCTAGCAAAGGATTGAGCCATATTACCGCATGGGACTTTGCACTAAGAGTCTCCATGGCCATTCTAAGGATCTGCTTGCCTCCCAGGTCCCAACCATCACTGAGGATCACCACCACCGTTCGTTTGGTGAGAAGTGCGTGCCCATAGCGCTGGTTGAATTGCCGGAGTGAAAACCCGATCCTTGTGCCCCCTGCCCACTCACTAACCTCTAAGGGGAGCTTTTCAAGCACCTTCTCCAGTTCCAAATGCTGTATAAGGTGTGTAATACGAGTAAGATGTGTAGAAAAGGCAAAAACCTCCGCCCTTGAGCCCGCTCCCCTGAGCCCCAGCAAAAAAGGCAGAACAAACTTGGCATAACGCTCCATGGATCCACTTACATCAGCCAACACCACTAACCGACGCAGCCTTTTGCGCTTTTCCCTGTAAAACAGCTCCAGGGGAAGGCCTTCTGACTTGAGGCTCTTTCTCACCACATAACCGAAGTCCAGCCTGCGCTCTCGCTTGGCTGTGCGCCTCAGGCGCCTTGACCTATCGACCTTGAAGGGGGCTAGAATGGCTTTTAAGGCCAGACGGGCAGCCTGTATGTCTGTCTTGTCAAAACGGGCAAGGTCTCTTGTCTCCATATCTGAAAGTGGGCTGTAGGCCACTCCCTCAATCCACTCCCGCACCTCATCTGGCTCATCCCCTTCTTGGGCCTCATCACCCGGCTCCGGCACTTCTATCACATCATATGGGGGGCTATCTTCTCTCTCATCCCTTCTCTCCCCTTGGGATAGCTCCTCTTGGGGGGAGCTGAGAGGCGCTTTCTCCCAGTATTCCTTGAAATAGGCAGGAAATTGCTGCCATTCCAGGTCATTTGTCACCATGGTGGCCCTTAAAGTATGGTAAAAGTCAGGCCTCTTGAATATGCTAACCGCTGTGAGGGCGCTCAGGGCTTTTTCAGCAGATCCTGGAAAGACCTTAAAGCCTCTGGAGCGGAGAAATCTAGCAAATCCTACTACTCGCCTAGCTACAAAATCAACATGGGGCATCGTCCTTCTCCAAAATCACCTCCATTGGCTAGCGGGGGAGCGGGATGTTCCCGAAGCGGCCTCATTTTGGCCCTGAAGCAGGATAGCGGAAGGGTCAAATCAGGCAGTGAGCGGAGCCACGGACGGCGAAGCGAGCGTAGCGGAGGTAATATGCCGTTGCCCTGCATCAAAAACCGAAAATATAAAGACTGGGCCCCGCAAAGGTTATTTTGAAATGCTATATACTCAAAACTCGAGATCCGCCTCAGGACCTAGAATTCCCTCCCACACTAGCAATCCGGCGTAAGAGTTGAGTCGAAACACTTAGCCATACTTTATCCCAAATAAACGCTCCTCCTCTCTTGTTTAGTCCAAATCTCTTCCCTGAACTTCTTGAGGTCTTCGTGGTACTTGAGGAGGC
>JAMOVZ010000381.1 GCA_027061865.1 Desulfobacterales bacterium | reverse complement strand
CCGACTCAGAGACATTGATCCCGAGGTCAAGGTGCTTCTTGCAACTGGTTACGGCATCGAGGGCGAAGCAGGAAGGCTTCTTGAGAGGGGCTGTGAGGGATTTATTCAAAAGCCTTTCAGGATAGACCAACTTTCCGGCAAGCTGGATGAACTCTTAAAACCTTAAGAGATGTTTAGGTGCGGATCCTTCCGTATAGATGGGCTGTTGCCTTAACGTGGCGTGAGCAGGTAAAATAAGAGAAACACGAGGAAGCGGGGTGGTATTTCACATTGATTTCTAATGCAAAAATCACGGAACTGTGCAAGAAGCTGGGCTACAGATTCAAGGATGAATCCTTGTTGATTACCGCCCTGTGCCATGCCTCCTTTTCAAATGAACAGTCCCATCTTCAATTGAAAAATAACGAGAAGCTGGAATTTTTGGGTGACGCGGTCTTGGATCTTGTAGTGAGCCATCTATTAATGGAGCGATTCGAAGAGGCCGTGGAAGGCGAACTTTCAAGGTTCAGGGCCACCTTGGTGGATGAGACGGCACTCCACGAGGTGGCAACAACCCTTGGTTTAGGCAAATATCTTCTTCTTGGGAAGGGCGAAGAGATAAGCGGCGGAAGGGATAAGCCCTCCATCTTGGCAGATGCGGTAGAGGCCATCCTGGGTGCCATCTATTTGGATGGGGGGTTTGGCGAGGCAAGGAGAGTAATTGAGCGCTTGTTCTTGCCCCGTTTGGAGAAGCTTGAAAAAGGCAAATTAGTCTATGATTACAAGACCCTTCTTCAAGAGCTTACCCAGCAAAGGTTTAAAACCGTGCCTTCGTACAGACTTGTGGCAGAATGGGGGCCGCCTCACGACAAGACCTTCCGGGTGTCTCTATCCATCCGTGGGGAGACCGTTTCAGAGGGCGAGGGCAAAAGCAAAAAGGAGGCCGAACAACAAGCCGCAAAAAAGGCCTACAAGGTGATTAAAGGCAGATGAAGAGATTTATTGTACCGATCTTTATCCCAAACCTGAGTTGCCCTACCCGTTGCGTGTTCTGCGACCAAGGCCTGATTACCTCGGAGCGCTCGAGGCTCCCTGCCCCTGAACAGATAAAAGAGATCCTGAGCCAAGCTGTGGGCTCAAGATCATATCGCAAGGAAAACGAAAATCAGGTGGCCTTTTATGGAGGGACCTTTACAGGTTTGGGAACGGAGCGCATCAGAGCCCTTCTGGAGGCAGTCAGCCCTTTCTTGAAGAGGGGCCTCTTCAAGGGTATCAGGGTTTCAACCAGGCCTGATATGTTGAGCGATGAAAAGCTTGAACTCATGAGATGCTGCGGCGTGAAGCTAGTGGAACTGGGGGCCCAAGCAATGGATGATGAGGTCCTTGAGGCCTCAAATCGCGGCCATACCGTAAAGGATACGGTGGAGGGGTTACGGAAACTGAGGGATAAGGGGTTTTCAGTGGGGATCCAATTGATGCCAGGGCTCCCCAGGGAAACAGAAGACTCTTTCAAGCAGACGATTCGGAAGACCCTTGAACTCAGGCCAGATTGTGTTCGTCTCTATCCCACCGTGGTAATCCAGGGCACTGAACTGGCCCGCCTGTATCGCCAGGGTGTCTATAAGCCGCTCGGCCTAGATGAGGCGGTGGAAAGGTGCGCTTGGGCAGTGAGGAAATTTGAGGGGGCGGGGATACCTGTAATTAGGATCGGGCTTATGAGTTCTCAAAGCCTGATGAGAGACGGTAGCGTTGTGGCTGGTCCCTGGCATCCAAGCCTGGGCCACCTCGTGAGGGCAAGAATTTTTCAAAAGAAGATTCTTGATTCCATTTTAGGTGCCGTTAAGGGGAAGCAACTCTTATTGAGTGTCCATCCTAATGACATCTCTTTTCTTAAAGGATTTAAGGGGCAGGGCGCACGGTATCTGGAAAGCTCCTTGGGCGCAGAGATCGTTTCCGTAACTATTGATAAGGCCATCGGCCAAGGGGAAGCGAGGGTTCAAGTGATATGAGTTATCGATCTGGTTTCATAGCTATTGTCGGCCCCCCTAATGTTGGCAAGTCCACTCTTCTCAATAGCATCCTGGGTGACAAGGTGGCAATCGTCACCGCCAAACCGCAGACCACAAGGAATCGCATCACCGGCATATACACGACTCCGGAGTTCCAAATGGTCTTCATGGATACACCAGGTATCCATAAGACGCAAACGCCCCTTCACAAAAGCATGGTTGAGTCTGCAAAGGCAGCCCTCCAAGAGGTTGACATAGTGCTTCTGATGATCGAGATACGGAGGGCGGACGACCCTGAAATCCGCCCCATCATAGGGCATCTGAGAAAAGCCGGAAAGCCTGCGGTCCTTGCCATAAACAAGGTGGACCAGGGCAGAAAGGACCAACTTCTTCCCATTATTGACAGATATCAAAAGGAGTATGATTTTTCAGCCATCGTGCCTATCTCGGCCCTTCGAGGAATCAATTTGGGCGGTTTGCTTGAGGAATTGAAAAACTTGCTCCCTCCCGGCCCCCAGCTTTTTCCCGGGGATATGAAGACAGACCAATCCGAGGCCTTTCTGGTATCTGAGATCATCCGGGAAAAGATATATCTCTACACCAGGGAAGAGGTACCATATTCTTGTGCCGTCACCGTGGAGACCATGGCCGAGGATCCTGAAAAAGGTCTTCTTTCAATTAGGGCCAAGATTCATGTGGAGACAAATTCCCAGAAAGGCATCCTGATAGGCAAGGGGGGCAGCATGATCAAAAAGATAGGCAAGGAGGCAAGAGAGGAGTTGGAGGCCCGGTTTGGGGTCAAAATATTCTTGGACCTGATGGTGAGAGTTGAGAGGAACTGGAGCAAGAATGCCAAGGCCCTCCGACGCCTCGGTTATTAAAACACTCCCCTTTTACCCATTTGTGGTAGAACCACAAATGGGTAAAAAATAATATAATATGTTGATTTTACAAACAAATATAAAATAATGCTACTTTGAAGACTTTAGGGTTTCCGAACGTAATTACCCGAAAATGGCTTTACCACAAATAAGTAAATAGCCCTGATGGGGGTGAAGATTTTAAAATGAAACAGGCCGCCACGCGGGACGGCCTGTTTCATTTAGGAGGAAAGAGTTTTTTATCAGGTAAATAAAGCAATAAGCTTGCCAGTCATTCCGGAGGTGTCTAACTTAGGGGTAACTTATTGACTTAACGCAAAAATTGGAAGGCCAAAAAAAATTGATGGGTAAGGCTGGGATGTATTTGGGTACAAAATTTTGTACCGAGGCCAACCAAAATTGGCTGGCTTCAATGCAATAGGTTGAAAGTACAGCAGAAACCCTGGTTCAAGTTTTTTTACCTCAGACCCGGATATTGTACTTCTTGATCTTGTGCTGCATGAGGCTCTTTGTGATACCAAGCATGTTGGCTGCGTGGGCCTGGACATTGTTGCACTTGGCCAGAGCCCTCCTAATGAGGCTCTCCTCTATGCGCTCCAAGGCCTTGGGAAGAGGCATTCCCAAGGGAACGAATCTATCCACATCCAGCTCTGCCTCAGCCCCCACAAGTTCCTCTGGGAGATCTTGTACCGTAATAGTGTTATCTGAACAAAGGACCACTGCCCTCTCTATCACGTTTTCCAGTTCCCGTACATTTCCGGGCCAAGAATATCTGTAAAACACCTTCCAGACCTCTGGGGCCAGCTCTATTGGGCCTTTCCCTTCCTCCTTGGTGTATTTCTCCAAAAAATGTTTTACAAGGAGGGGGATATCATCCCTTCGCTCTTTGAGAGGAGGGACCTGAATCTCTATAACATTTAACCTGTAAAGGAGATCTTTTCTGAAGCGGCCCTTTGCCACATCTTCTCGAATATCTTTGTTGGATGCCGAAATTATCCTTACGTCTACCTGGATACTCTTGGTTCCACCTACTCGTTCAAATTCCATTTCCTGAAGCACCCGGAGGAGTTTCACCTGGAGGGAAGGTGGCATGTCGCCCACCTCGTCCAGAAAGAGCGTGCCCCCGTGGGCAAGTTCAAAGCGCCCCTTTTTCATGGAAACGGCCCCTGTAAAGGCCCCTTTCTCATGGCCGAAAAGTTCGCTTTCAAGCAGCGTCTCTGTGAGTGCCCCACAGTTGAGGGAGACAAACGGCCCCTCCTTTCTAGGCCCTGAGTAATGGATGGCCTTTGCTATCAGCTCCTTGCCCGTGCCCGAAGGACCTGTGATGAACACAGAGGCCTTGGAAACGGCCACCTTGTCGATAAGGTCGTAGATCTTGAGCATGGGCTTGCTCTTGCCCACGATGGATCCATACCTGAAGCGTTCAGAAAGTGCTGCCCTCAGGCGCCTGTTCTCCTTCAACAGCTGGTGGGCCTCCAGGGCCTTCCGCACCGTTAGTTTCAGCTCCTCATTCCGGAATGGTTTGGTGATATAATCGTATGCGTGCTTTTTCATGGCCTCAACGGCCATCTCGATTGTCCCGTAAGCGGTCATTATGATCACGGGGAGCTGTGGGCGAATCTTCTTGCTCTCCTGCAGGAGTTCCATCCCACTTGTGCCCGGCATCCTCATGTCCGTGATCACAAGGTCAATGTCTGATTCCCGGATGAGCCGTAAGGCATCGATGGCATTGTCCACAGTGATCACCTCATAGCCCTCGGGTGAGAGCAAGGCTTCTAAGACCACCAGATAGTTTTTCTCATCATCTACAATCAGTATGGTTTCCATGGTTTCTTATCCTAGATGCAGACTAGGGCCGCCCCTGGGAAGCCTCACTATCACTGTGGTGCCCATACCCTCTTTGCTTTCAACGCTGATGCTTCCCCTGTGGCCCTCAATGATCTTGCGCACTATGGATAGCCCCAATCCTGTTCCCTTGTCCTTTGTAGTAAAAAAAGGATCAAACACCTTGCTCAAGTGCTCAGGACTGATGCCTTTGCCAGTATCGGTCACCCTGATCTCGTAGTAGTCCTTTTTCTCATTCCCGCTCACGGTGATAGTGCCTTTGCCATCTATCGCGTGAATGGAGTTGATAAATATATTCAAAAAGGCTCTGTACAAAAGCTCCGGGTCAGCCTTGAGAGGCAATTGCCTCCCATCGAGGTTGTCCTTTACGCTGATAGCGCGCTTGGCCAGTTCCAGTTGGAGGAGATTGAGATTCTTCTTGATTATTTCGGTTAACGAACAATCTTGGATATTGGGCGTTCGAGGCCTTGCAAAGTCCAGGAATTCGGTGATTATGTTGTTTAGCCTGGTTGACTCTTCGATTATCACCGAGCAAAGTCTCTTTTGTGATTCTTGAGCATCTGGCAAACTCTCCAAAAGCTCGGCCGTGCTCCTGATTATCCCTAATGGATTCCGGATTTCATGGGATATTCCTGCCACCATCTGCCCAAGGGCTGCCAGCCGTTCTGCTTGATGGAGTTGGCTGTGAAGTTCCCGCTCCTTTCTTGCCCTCTCATCGAGAATGCGTTCCGCCTTATGCACAATAAAGAGGAGGGCCAAAAATATCAGGGCCATTATTACAATGGAAAGGGCAAAGACAGTGTATTGGAATCTTTCAAGAGACTTGTATTCTTCGGTGAGGTCCTGGATTATCTCAAATACGCCCAGCACAGGCCCTTGCTCTCCACTGAAGAGATCCATTCCCCTGAATGGAATAAAGGTCCTGAGTTTTCTCTCACCCCCTGGCAGGTCGATGTTGAGGCCCCAGAGTTCCTTGGCCTCGGAGATGAGGCGGGAGCTGTGCTGCCCTTTTACCGCCTTTTTGTAACCCAGGCTCAGAGGGACCTTTCTTCCCAGCAGTTCCTTGTTGGTGCTGTATGCGATAACCCCCTTGCCGATGTCGTAGACATTTACGAGGTCGACCTTAAAGCTGTGGATAGTGTTTCGCACGATTTTGTCCATCCACTGGTACTGGCGCTCTTCCCGGAGCCGAATCCGGCCAAACCTCCGGGTTACAGGGATAACAAAGTTTTGAAAGACCTGGTGGTTGAGGTTTTCGCCCAAAAGGAGGGCGTAATTTTCATGGCTCTCCATCAGGATATCTTTTGCCTTTTGCGAGATAAGCACTGAAAAGGGGAAGGAGAAAATAATCAGGACCAGGAAGCTTGCGTATGCGAAAAACTTAACAAGCCGGAACTGTTTGCCTTGCAGCTTTGGTTGAGGGGAGGACTCCATGAAGAAAATCCTTTTTTACTTTAAAAACTTATAATATTCTAAGCCCAAATAATCATCGAGGTCAACCGTGCAGATAGATTGCTGGGAACAGCTTCCATTCCTGCTTTTTGCTGATCCAAAAGGGAACATATATGAACATCCTGAACTGCGTATGGCAGGATTCTGGGCTTTGGAGCCAGCCCCTCTGGGCCCGGAAGACCTTATCCCCATGCCCGAGTTTAGCAAGCTGTTTTATCTTCCAGGATGCCCTCCCATTGGCCTAGATCCAAAAAGCGGAGAAATGGTGGAATTGAGAGAAGTGGAGATAGAGGGCGAGGAGGTTGCCTGCTTTGCGGTGTCGGCCTTCTTAGAGCCTGGATATGTAAGGACTCACTTGCCAGCGGCCAACTATGGAGGCAAGGGCCGGATACTTCCAACCTGGGCCTATGGGGCAGTGGGATTCAAGGATGAGCAATATTGGGTGGCAGGGTTTCAAATAGAGTACAATCCCAGGTGGGATCCACGAAACTACGATGACCGCGAGTTGGTGGAGGCAATGGAAGTGTATCCTTACTCTGGTCCGCTTGTGGAGCATCTAAG